>JAYVRC010000178.1:0-2399 GCA_043776615.1 Sphingobacteriia bacterium | reverse complement strand
ATGAGGTACTTATATATATTTTGCTTACTCATAATTTCAACAAGTATTTTTTCTCAGAAAAAAGAAACAATATGGGGCTATTTAAAAGACAGTGTAACTTATGAACCAATTGTATTAGCAAGTGTAGCCAATTTAGAAACCAAGAAAACAGTAATGACCAGCAACAAGGGTAGGTTTAAAATTGAAGTATCCAACAATCAAATTCTTTCTTTTGCAGCAGTTGGGTATTTTTTTGACACAGTAACTTTTCACAAAAATTTATTAATAAATGATACATTGTATTTATATCTTAAACCACTAGCAAGTTCATTGGGAAGCGTTACAGTATATGCAAAAACATCAAATACTTATAGAGAAGATAGTATAGAAAGAAGAAAAGATTTTATGGGTAACAGAGTTCAATATACAATTCCTACTGTTGCATTATCAAATACAGGAGCAGGACTAGGTATTAACCTTGATAGATACTCGAGGCATGAAAAAGAAAAAAGAAAAGCATTTGCTTTTTTTGAAACAAACGAAAAAGAAGAATACATCAATTATCGATTCCCATCTTCACTTGTAAATAAATACAGTGGCTTAAAAGATGATGAACTAGAAGCATTTATGCAATTACACCGCCCATCATATGAGTGGCTAAGAAAAAACAAAACCGAAGAAGATATAAAGTATTATATCAATGAAAAATTGAAAGCATTTTTTAAGAAATAAAACTTCTCTAAATTGTTAGGGTTTCTTTTATTTTTTATTATGAAAACACAACTATTTTACTTAAATTAGACAAATGAATTCATCCTTTAAAATGAATAAAGAAGTATTTTCCATTCATCAACTAGGAGAAGAACCTAAGTCTTATTTATATTGGCTTAATCAGAGTCCAGAAAAGAGATTAGATGCAATAGAATTTTTAAGAAAACAAATCAATGGATCTGAATCAAGACTTCAAAGAGTTTTTAGAATTACTAAACTCACATAACGTTAAATACATAGTAGTAGGAGGTTATGCCGTTGGTTATCATGGGTACCCAAGGTATACTGGGGATATTGATTTATGGATTGCCATTTCTAAAGAAAATACCGAAAAATTAATTGAAGTATTGAATGAATTTGGATTTCAAACATTATCACTTCTTGCTGAAGATTTTCAAAAGGAAGGCTTGGTAGTTCAATTTGGATATGAACCAAATAGAATTGATATTTTAACCTCTGTTTCAGGGCTTGATTTTGATGAATGTTATACTGAATCTATAATTGCCCAGTTCGAGAATTTAACCATTCGTTTTCTTGATTTAAAAAATCTTAAGAAAAATAAATTACTTACTGGTAGACAAAAAGATCTTGGCGATATTGAAAACTTACCATGAAAAAAATTGGATAGCCCAGAATATTAAATAACTCTATAACCCTTATAAACTTTAAAAACTCAACCCTGTAATAATGTCGCAATCCCGACCGCTTCAACCATCGCCTAAGGCGAGGCCAGGCAAGCTCAAAGCAACAAACAACTACTCGTACCTCAACGCAACTATAGGATTTAATTTAGCCGCTTTCATTGCAGGATAAATACCAGCAGCAAGGCCTACAATAGAACAGATGATAATTCCAAATGCTACCCAAGCCCAAGGAATAATGAATCCTGTTTTAAGTATAATGCCAAATATATTACCTACTAAAATTCCTAGAATAATACCAAAAATAGCCCCTAACAAACTAATGATTACACTTTCGAATAAAAACTGTTGGCGAACATTTTTACTTTTACCTCCAATGGCTTTAATTAATCCAACTTCTTTTGTTCTTTCATTAACAGAAACCAACATGATGTTCATTAATCCAATTGCAGCACCTATTAAAGTGATCATTCCAATTGCACTTGCAGCACCAGTAATACTACTTAAAAATCCAATAAATAATTCGGCAAATTTATCGCTCTTTTCTACAACAAAATTATTCTCTTCAATTGGTTCTAATTTTCTTACTGCCCTAAATGTAGAAGTAGCTTCATCGGTTGCTACAGGTAATTCTTTAATGCTACTTGCAACAACTCCTAATAAATAAGATGAACTAGCATTGGCAAATCTGCGAACATTGGTGTAAGAAGTTAATACCATATCATCTTGTCTTAACATGGCGCTAGAGCCCTTGCTCTTTAACAAGCCAATTATACGATAAGGTATACTCCCTACCCTAATTACTTTATCGATACATTTTTCTGGGTTATCTCCAAATAATTTAATGGCAACATTGCTTCCAACTAAACACACATTTCTTCCACTCTGAATATCTAATTCATTTAGGTTTCTCCCTATATTAATATTATATCCATTTACTGCTAAATAGTTTTCATCACCGCCCCAAACTGTAATTTGAGGATTGGTTTTTTTATCGCCATAATGCAG
>JAYVRC010000177.1:0-2403 GCA_043776615.1 Sphingobacteriia bacterium | reverse complement strand
GACCTTGCGCCAAGTAAGGGAAACTCAGGTTAGCATAGAGGTTATTTTTATTTATTATTATTGTTTGAGGCATTAATCAAGCCGTATTTTTTGTTCAAAAAATTCATTTATATCCCACTCGTGATTCGGGAATCTTATTTTGTAGATTTTAGGGATACTTTCTTTTAAATCTTGTGACAATTTAAATGATGTGCCTTCAATAATCCGAGAAACTGACGGAGTTGTTGTTGTCCCTGTAATACCAGTTGTACTTGAAGTCAATGATTTAATTCTTAGCCTTTCTAAATTGTCGGTATGATAACCTAAGCCTAAAAAATAAATTTTTCTTGCCCCATTAAGTAACAATTTTGCTTTCTTGAAATCTGTATCGTTCGGCAAATCGACCTTGTCATAAATTATTTTTAGAGATGTGCTACTCTTGCTCAAAAAGTGAGGGGTGATTTTTGGATTGTATTCTCTTGTATAGTCAGATTGATTCATTTTTTCCCAAGGGAGTAAAGCTAGCTTACCATATAAATGAACAATTGGTATGTTTTTAAGTTTAACTGCACATTCTTGTTCAGTTTTTTTGTATCGGTTTTTCAGGGTTGTTAGTAGAAAATATTCCAATGACCTGTCATAGTTAAACGTGATGAAAGACATTCTATTTTTATCAAAATTATCAAACGAAGAATTAAGTTTATTGAAGAGCATTGAATACCATGAATTATCATAAAAAAGTGGTTCTTCATTTTCAAAGGGAATGAGAGCATTTGCGATTGCAAGTTTGCCTAAATCTCTTTCGTCTTTATTCCGTGGTTCGAGGAATGTGTCAATTGAAGGAGAAGCCGAAAATTTTAATTCATTTTTAAAGCCTGCAATTTCTTCTTGTGAAAAACCAAGCCCTTTGAAAAGTTCTATTGAATTTTTGGCATTATCTGGGTCAAAATTTTTTAAAATTATCTCTACAAGATTTTTTCCTAAAGGATACCCAAAGCCATAGCTGGCTCCTGCACCTAAAATAAAAACTGTTGGTTTTGTAATCATTACATCATTAGTTTGTTAATTAATCTTCCCAATACTGTTCTCCTTTTTTATTTATAAACCCCTTTTGTCCATTAAAAATAATTTCAGAATAGCCTTTAATAAAAGAATTTGCAGTATCATAAATTGCAGGAATAGTTTCTTTACCTGTTTTGTCAATAAATCCGAACCTATCATTCAATTTAAAAACAGCTAACCCATCATGAAAATATTCGAGCTGGTCATATACACATGGGATAACTTGCTTTCCAAGCTTATCAATAAATCCCCATTTGCCATTTATTTTTATGGTTGCTACTCCTCCTCCTTTGTGCCAAAAACTTCCCAAGCTATCATACATGCAAGGAATTATTTCATTTCCCTGTATATCTATACATCCATATTTGGTATCATTCCCATACTCAATACCGACGGTTGCTAATCCATCTTCAAACCAATGTGCACTATAATACTTAAGAGGTATTACCAAATCTCCGTATTTGTTAATGAAGCCATACTTTTCATTTAAACCAACATACGCTAAACCCTCGCTAAAAAAAAGTGCATCATCATAATTTAATGAAATTATTTTTCCTCCTTTTTCGCTTAGTAAATTCACTTTTTTTATTCCATTGATTTTTTCATAGGCAATCGCAATTCCTTCGGAAAAAGAAGAAATATAATCAAATTGACACTTCACAACTTCATTGCCATTTAAATCAACAAGTCCTTTTTTTTTATTAATTTCAACAGTAACTAAGTTGTCATTAAGATATACCCAATCATATTGACATTTTATCACCTGTTCTCCTTTTTTATTAATTATACCCCACTTGTTACTTTTTTTTATTGAGGCAAATTCACCAATAAAAGAATATGCCTCCTCATAAATGCAATTAATAACTTCATTTCCATTCTTATTGATAAAACCCCACAGGTTATTTTTCTTTACTAATGCCAATCCATCAATAAATACGTATACTTCATTATAAATGCAATGAACAACTTCCATTCCATCTATATCACAAAACCCCCAAAGATAATTTCTCTTAATACCTGCATAATTTTCATTAAATCTATCCACATCGTCATATTGGCATTCAATCACAATGATTTTATCAGGAGTACAAAACCCCCATTTATTTTTCTTTCTATAAGGGATTAATTGCGGTTTAGCTAATGCTAATAATTTATTGGTAACACTAATAGCATTGCCAACACGTTTTATTAAACCAGCTTCAAATTTTATGAGTTCGTTATTTTCCATCTTTTAGATTATCTAACTGTAACCTTAATTTTTGTTTGGCATTAGTAAAATATTCATCCCAACTATCAATGCTATTAATAGTTTTATATGTATTACTTTCTTTAATTACCTGTAACTGTTCTTTTAATTCCTTT
>JAYVRC010000176.1:0-9310 GCA_043776615.1 Sphingobacteriia bacterium | reverse complement strand
GTGATATTGGTATTTAAAACAGGCGTGGTAAATGATGGTCCGGTAAAAGCTAAATTGCCATTTGTTGCGGCATCATACCAAGTATAAGTTCCACCAGGACCTGTTGCTGTTAGAGTCGTGCTATTACCCGCACAAATCGTACTTCCTGATACTGTTGGTGCTGCGGGTGTTGGAGCTTCTGTTACTGTTACCGACTGTGATACTGGTGCACATCCGGTTGTGTTGTCGTTTACTGATACTGTGTATGTACCAACAACCGAAGTGGTTAAGCTTGAAACTGTTGTTGAAGGAATGGCCACCGTTGAGCTCCAAACATAGGTATAAGGTAATTTTCCCCCGCTGGGGGTGGCGGTCAGCGTAACACTTGCACCCGAACATATGGCGGGATTAACTGGCGTGATTGGAACGCTTAAAATAGGTGTTGTATAAACCCTTACCGTGTCTCTTCTAAGACCCGTACAAGTAGTAGTACCACTTACCATATAATCGATGTATTCGGGGGATCCAAGGGTTGGTGTTACTGAAACTGGGGTGCCGCTGGTTGAACTTAGGTAACTATTATAAGCGCCAGCGGCTCCAGGAAAAATAGAAGTCCAGGTAGAGCCAGATGTTAATCCAGTAACACTCATAGTACCAGTACAGTTCTGCCGAAGGGTAATATCTGCTGAAGCTGCTATAAGTGAACTGGCAGTAATCCTGTAATCATTTGCATTATTGCCATTTTTACAAAATGTAATGGAAACGGATGTACGGCCCGAAATACAAACAGGTTCTGCCATTGTGTGCAATATACCATCACAATTTATTTGATAAGTTAAAGCCCCGTTAGGAATAGCTCCCGAAATGATCTCCAAGTTCAGCAGATCCGATCCTGGATTCAGTGTAATATTAAATTTTACACAATTGTTTCCGCAATAATTCCCAGCTCTCTTAGCATTCAGTATAGTATAAGATGTATCTTTCTTTGCAGTAAAATCAATTGTAAATACATCCTGCTGAGAAAAAGAATTAGTAGAAAAAAATAAGAAAAAAACTAAGACCAAACTTCCAGAAACCCTCTTTATTGCACACAAGTATGCGCTATTGGCAATACATAGAATTGTCTGATGCATCGGATAGGTCATCAATTAAATTTTAATCTGCCAAAGCGTGTTGCAATAAATATCAACGCGCACCAACAAATGCTTACTCAGCATTTGAAATAGGAAATTTTCAAATGCTGAGTAGGGGTTTTTCTAGGAGAACTAAAGGTATTGTTTTACATGGAATTATCAACGGGTGATTTCACCCTATCCCGCAATGTTTTATAAGGCGTGGTATTAGGAAAAATAAAAGAGAAAATAAATAGATAACTCCTCTTCATTAGCTACTTTTTGTTACATATAAATGCTATTTTACTTATATTCATCAAACAATTGTTGTAAATAACCAAAACAAGCTAAATGAATACACCCTCCACTGATCCTCCAAATTCAGCCCAGGAGCCTATTGAATCGAAACATTTTTCATTGTATGTTTTACTAGGTTTTGCTCTATTGGGGTTTTTAGTTACAAGAATTGGTGATTTTGCCGGGTTTACCACCAATGAACAGCTCTTTTATTTGCTTGCCCAAAAAGGCGGTAACTACCAATTATTATTTATTGTGTCTTTAGTTTTTGGAACTAAAATGGTGGCAATTTTAGCTACTGTAGTTGGTGCGGGTATTATAATATTCCTTCAAAAAAAAGACCCCTCTGCATCTCTATCTCAACAAGATGCTTTTATCAGAAGACAGCTTTGGTACATTTTTTTCGGGCTATTTTGCGCTTTTATTATTCTTGCACCAGACGATATTTTATACCATTTTGGTATTGTGGGTATTTTATTATTTGCTTTCTGGAAACTTCCAACAAAAGGATTATTAATCACAGCACTAATTTGTATTTGCATTTATAGCGGTAAGCTTTATTGGAATTATAATGATGATGGAGCAGACCTCAAAAAATATACTGCAGTAACAACCATTGAGAAAAATTTTAAAATAAAAGATTCTTTACGTGTAAGAAAAGATAGTCTTGCTACTCCAAAAGATTCTCTCAAATCAACAACCTTTTTAGCAAAAAGAAAAGTTACCGACTCTCTAGCAAAAAAGAATGACACGCTCACTTCAAAACAAGCAGGAGAAAAAGGAAAATGGGAGGGCATTATAAAAAGACTAAAATTTGATTCTGCTAATACCATTGCAAAAAATAAAGCAATGCGTGCTGGTTATAAAAAAAGTTGGTTTCATTTAAAAAGCATTGCTCAAGGAAAAGAATCCTACTGGCTATATGGTATTGGTGTTTGGGATATTGGCGCTATGATGTTGTTGGGAATGGCATTATTAAGAGTAGGATTTTTTCATCAACGATTTGCGTTTGGCAAATATTTATTATTTGCTCTTGTAGGGATTTTAATAGGATTAGTATTGGCTTACTATAGAATGAGTTTAAATCATTTGCGTATTCAAGATTATGCAAAATATATTCAAAGTCACTCATTACCTTACAGTCAATTCTTACCTCTTGAGCAACTATTTTTTGTTATAGGTTATATGTCGTTGATAATGGCATTACTTCAACTCAAAATAATGAACTGGCTTTGGATTTCCTTATCCTCAGTTGGAAGATTAGTGCTCACCAACTATTTGCTTCAAACACTTATTTGTACTTTTTGGTTTTATGGATATGGTGCAGGTTTTTATGGTAGGTTTCAACAATGGGAATTATATTTTATTGTTGTACTAATCTCATTAGTTCAAATTGTTTTTTCTATTATATGGTTAAGAAGTTACCAAACAGGGCCAGCAGAGTGGTTACTAAACTGTTTGATAAATAAAAAATGGGAGCCACTCAAAAAACAACTTCATTCAGCTAATTAATAATTATCTAATAAATTTATCCGTATGGATCAACATATTTTATCAGCAACCAATGTTAGCACAGCGCCTGTGTCGAAGGCCGACAGAATTCAAAGCATCGATAGCATTCGTGGAGTTGCACTTTTAGGAATACTACTTATGAATATTCCTGGCTTTGGAATGAATAATGATTTTTGGTATACTTTATTTCACAGCCCCCGTTCTGGCTACGACTATCTAACTTTTTCATGGATATTGGTTTTTTTTGAAGGTACCATGCGAGGATTGTTCTCCATGTTATTCGGAGCAGGAATGGTATTATTTATGGTAAATAAAAAAGAACAACCTGGAGAAACGTCAGTAGCAGTTTTTTATTACCGAAGACTATTATGGCTGGTTTTGTTTGGTGTAATCAACGCCTTTGTAATTTTATGGCGTGGCGATATATTGTTTTTTTATGGCCTTTCTGGAATGATATTATTTGCATTTCGTAAGCTTAATCCAAAATGGCTATTGGTTATTGGTCTTGCCTGCGTTTCTTTTGGTATGACTTCACTTGCTTGGTGGTGGTCCGAAACGCGCGAAAAAAGAACCGACTACTTAGAAGCAGTAGCTGCCAAAAAGGAAAAGAAAAAATTAACTGAAGAACAACAAACTGCCATTACAACTTGGACTAGCATGGAAAAAAATTGGTCAAGCAAACCCGATACTGCTGTTACTAATGAAAATTTTCGAAAAATGCATTCTGGATATACAACTGTATTCACCTACATGATTCCTACCAATGCATCTAGTGAACCAACTGGTATGTATTATGGACTTTGGGATTTTTTGGCCATGATGTTTATTGGGATGGCGCTGTTTCGTTGGGGATTTTTTACGAATAAATTACCTACTTCAACTTATACCATGTGGCTTTTGATTGGTTATGGAATTGGCATACCAATAGGAATTCAAATGCTTAATTTAGACTTTCTAAGCAATCGCAGTTTTGCTGCATTTATAGATAGATGGACTACTAGCCCTTTTGTTTTTGGAGAATTCAGGCGTGTTCTTATTACTATTGGTCACGCTAGTTTAATTATGCTGATATTTAGAAGTAATTTAGTTCCTTGGCTAATGAAAGCTTTAGCTAATGTTGGACAAATGGCATTTACCAATTATTTAATGCAAAGTATTATCTGTACTTTCTTTTTCTTTGGATATGGTTTTGGCTATTATGGAACACTTCGTTTTCACCAAATTTATTATGTGGTAGGTGCGGTGTGGATTTTTCAACTTATCTCTTCAACTATATGGCTTAAGTATTTTCGATTTGGACCTTTTGAGTGGGTTTGGCGATCGCTTACTTATTGGAAATTACAGCCGATGAAATTATAAATAGGTGAATTGGAATAGTATAAAAGCAAATTACGAGTCGTTTACAAGGGTAATTTTTTCTTTCTTAATTGCGGTTATTTGCGTTAGGGTATACGAACATCATGCTGTAGCTGATAGATCAATATTGGCTAATCCAATATTGTATGAATTAGTTGGTCTAGTTTATGATGTATGGGCTGTATTAATTTATGGAATTATTTTAACCCCTATTATCTTAGGAGTAGCAGCAATAAATAAAAAGATTGGCCTAATTATTCTTCATGTTTTAAATCTACTTATTCTTTCGGCTTACATTGGATTAATAATGACTTTTTCTGAAAGGAATAATCCTTTCGATCATGAATTATTCAATAGAAAATCTTTTGAAATTTGGGATACTATTAAACAGATGACCACTAGAGGGGTTTCTGTTTTTCTTCCCTTTATTGTTAGTTATTTCATGTATTGGATTACATATATATCATTTTTAAATAAGATATATTTCAAGAAACATTTTTTGAGTTTATTTTTTTTTGTTTCATTACTTGCATCAATATCAATGCGATTTGCGCAACCTAGTCCCAATTTATTTACTAATCGATCTGCTTATTATCTTACATCCAATAAGTTTAGCTATTGGATTGCCGATAGTTATCATTTTTTATTTTCGAAAGATACATTCGATTCGAAAAATTTAAATACGGCTGAATTAAATAACGCCATTGATTTCTATCAACAAAATCAAGCTTTTAATTTTAGTAGTAAAGAGTATCCTTTGTTGCATCAAAACGATGAGGATGATGTGCTTGGACAATATTTTAATCTTGATCCCAACATGCCTCCCAATATTGTTATCATTGTTGCAGAAGGCTTATCGAAGGATTTCAGCGGAGCAAATGCATTCGCCACTAGCTTCACTCCATTTCTCGACTCACTAAGCAACCATAGCCTTTCATGGGATAATTTCTTAAGTACATCACCCGGAACTTTTGCTGCGCATCCTGCCATTGAAGGATCACTTCCTTATGGTAAAAAAGGATTCTCTTCTATACCGATTATGCCCGACCATTTATCACTTATCAATATATTAAAAGCAAATGGATACCACACAAAATTTCTAACTGGCTCTAATACCGACTTCGATAATATGGGTGGATTCATCAGAAGACAAGGCACCGATTTGTCTTACTTACAATTTGAATCTAAATTTAAAAAAATGAGTGCAAGTAATGAAGGTTGGGGGATGGGATATCCTGATGATGCACTATTTAACAGAAGCTTAGAAGTGATGGATAGCTTGCCATCAACTCCATATCTCAATATTTATCATACTGCTACTACACATGTTCCGTATTTGTTTGAACAAAAATTAGTTTATGAAAAACTATTCGATAAAAAGTTAAAAACCTTACAAGTTAAACCTGCTATTAAAAAGCTACTTAAAGAAACTAAAAGGGTATTGGTAACTTTTCTTTTTGCCGATGATTGCTTCAATAATTTTTTTAAAAAATATGCTAAAAGACCTGATTTTAAAAACACTATATTTTTTATAACTGGCGACCACCATATTGGATCATTCCCCTCAACATCGAGTATTGATGATTATCATGTGCCTTTGATTGTTTATTCACCGATGCTAAAATATCCTAAAAAATTTTACTCTGTAAATTCTCATAATAACCTTGCACCCACTATTGTATCCTTGATTTTAAATAATTATAAAACCCTTCCCTATCAACCTAAACAAGTGAATTGGATAGCTGGGGTGATGGATACATTTGCGGGTTTTAGGAATAATCAAAGCATGCCTTTTATGTATTCAAGCAGGGTAATTGAAGATTATATCTGGAAAGAATACATGATTTCAGAAAAAGAATTATATAAACTTAGTCCCGATTTATCAATGGTGCCATTTAAAAATGATTCCATTAAAAATCATATCACTCATCTATTAAATAATTTTAAAATTATCAACTCCTATGTTTGCGATAACAATAAAATATTTCCTTCAAAAGAAATAGAAAAAGCTGCTGGGCGCGATCTATTATTAAAATATGATTTAGAAGAGATGAAAAAAATTAGTATCACTCAATTAGATACTAGTTTAATTGGAGATCTACCTTTTTCAAAAAAATACTGCCAATTATTTGTAGAAGTTTCTGCAGAAGTAAAAATGCAAAAAGATGGGATAAATAAACAGCCGTCTTTTCGTTTTGGAATTTTCGATACAATTAATGGAAAAAGAAATTACCCTTTTTATATTAACCATGAGATCAATGATATAGAAAAGAATGGAGCATTTATTCCATCTATTTGGAACATAGTTCAAACCAATGATATGATCCCGCTAAATAATTTTAAATACATCAAACAACTTCGATTTAATTTGGCCTTATTTTGTTTATACCCAGTAAACCTTGATGTGAAAAATATTCACATCAAAGTTTGGGGTGTGTTATAATTATATTACTCTTCTCCAAACAATTGATTAAACAACATTTTATAAGTACCGTGTGTTTGTGCGCGAAAAGTAATTTCAGGACCGTATACATACAGCCTTCCTTTGCCAACATTTGCAGAAAACGCTGCTACCCCATCTTGTAAATAATACTGACCAAAAGCCCATCCGCTTCTTAATGTTTTGTCTGAGGCATACCATGCTAATGGGGTTACTACTTTGGTAGCTATTGCATTAGGTTCTAAATTAAAAACAGGGCTTGCGCTAAAATAAACATCTGCTTTTTTTCCAATTCCCCAATTAGCTTTCTCGGTTGGGTTAACAGCAACTTGCATCACAGAACCGGGTATATAAAATTTCTCTCCAGGTAATGATCGCTCTTTACCATTCACCATTTCTACCAAAGCATTTTTTACCGGAAGTTGTAAATGGTACGCCAAATTAGCGCTACTACCAATTGTTACAACAGAGCCGCCTGCTTCCAAAAATTCTTTAATTGCAGGAATAGATTTAGCAGCAGTTATTCTTCCTAAAGTAGAGCGATATTCTTCTGGTATTTCTGATTCATTTGGATCTCTTCCACCAAGTTCAAATCCTCCTGTTGCTTCGGAACGCATTGCAGGTATAGCTCCACCAACAAAAACAATTACATCATATTTATTTCGTAAAGCACCGCCATCAATTTCTTTTGTAAATACAACATTAAAAGGAAAATGATACTGTTCAAAAATCCATCTTGTCCATCCCGATGGCATAGAACCACCATATACATCCCAAAGTGCAATTCTTTTTGGTTTTAATTTTACTGATTGGTTGGATGGCATTTGTTTAAGACCAGTAATTTGTACACCATAGCCAACGCCTTTCTCTATCAAGCCATTTACAGTTGAATTTGCTTCAACAGTAAAATAGTCTACATTTTTTTCAACCGTAATTCCAGCTTTCAACAAATCATTTACTAAAATAAAACTTGCATTGTCTTTAGTTGAAAACTGGTATCCCTTGGTGTTAGTTTCAATACTTCCTTTTGCCTGCTGAATTTCTCCGTATGGAATTGTTTGAAATGGTCCATCAAATGATTCTAACACTCTATCAAACTCAATACCCATTGTATAGGCAGGTGTCCATCCCGCAGCATCATAAGGGCGTACAGGCGGACCACCAGGATATTGAAAATCATTCGGATGGTCTTGTGGTTCAAACATATCAATAACATGTGGACGAAAAGCCTGATTTGTTTTTACAATATATGAACCTGCTTTATAATTTTTATTGCCAACAATAAAATTGGCAGTCGCTCTTTCAACTCTAATGCCACTCTTTATTAATATATTAATGAAAGTAGTTGCTGTTGAAGTTTGATCAATAGGTATAATATATCCTCTAGGATCTCTTAATTCTGGCTTTGTATAAATTTTTTCGAAATAAGTGAAGGGCAGTGTATCATTTCGCATTTCTTTTTGTTCGGCCTTTGCTAAGTCAATGGCCATTTCTACTTTGTTGGGTGATTTTGTCCAGTGATCCTTGCTACCAGCTTCAATTGAATTTTTGCCCATTGTATAAATGTTCATCAATAATTCATCTTTATACCTTGAGGCATAATTTAAAACAGCGTAGTTAAGCGAAACAGAATAGTCGATTGAATTTTTGAAGTACCATTTTTGTGGCTCAATAGGAAAAGGTGTTGCACTATTTGGTATTAATCTGTATGGTACAAAAGGAATTTTCATTGGAGTTGGATTGCCAATTATTTCGGTAAGTAATCCAATAATATTATGATAATATGCTGTTGTTCTTAATCCGCCATTCCACCAAGTGGAATATACAGAACCGCTTTTCATAGTGTACCCCGGTTTGTTTTCGGCATTCAATCGGCTACTCATTACAGCACCTAATTGATCAATCCCAGTAATAAGTAATGGGTCATACACATAATTAAAAGGGTCTCTATATGGAGGGCCTGCAACTACAGTTCCTAGTGGTCCAGCTTGATGGTGATTGTATAATATTTGAGGCATCCATTCTACATATTGTTGTAGGCTCATGTTTCTAGATTCGCTCATGTTTGTCATGTAGAAATCGCGGTTGTTATCATGACCAATATATTTCTCGTACAATCTTGGAATATTAGAAGTAGTACGTTTTAATGTATCTGCATTTCGCATATACCAATTTGATACCAATTCTTGTCCATCTGGATTTGCATGAACAAAAAGAATAATAGTTGATTTTAAAATGCGCTTAGTTTCTTCATCTTCCCTAGTAATGATCTGGTACAATGATTCTATCCATTGATGAATTCCTACCACTTCAGTAGCGTGCAATCCACCATCAATCCACACAACTGCCTTTCCTTCTGCAGCTAACGACTTAGCTTCTGTTTCTGAAAGTCCTTCTGCTCTTGCCAAACGCTGAGAAATCGATTTATACCTTTCTAGTTTTGTAAGATTAGAGGGGTCCGATACAATTACCATATATTGCTCACGACCCTCTTCTGTTTTACCTATACTTACCAGCTTCATTTTTTTTGAAACCGCAGAAAGTTTTTTTAAATAAGATTCTGTTTGAGTAAAAGTGGCTAAATGATAATTATCTCCAATTGAAAATCCAAAAT
>JAYVRC010000175.1:0-2410 GCA_043776615.1 Sphingobacteriia bacterium | reverse complement strand
ATATATTGAAGAAAATTTATCTTATTATCCGGCTGGAAATAATATTCGGCGAAGAGAATTTACCAATAAAGACACCATATTGAACAAAAATTGGCAGTATTGGGCTCGGTTTAAAAAGGGTGGTTTATTCCAATAGCTAATCAAAAGTTCATTATTTTTATATTATGCCATACGATATTGTTTGTAAAAACTGTGATACTGTATTTAATGGAAATTTCTGTCCAAATTGTTGTCAATCTGCTTCAACTAAAAGAATCGATGCCCATTATATACTTCATGATATTCCGCATTCTATATTTCATATCGACAAAGGGTTACCCTACACTTTCTTTCAACTTTCTAAGAATCCTGGTAAAACTATATTAGCCTATCTCAATGGAAAACGGGTTCGCTTTTTTAAACCGTTTGCATATGTAATTATTTTATCAACCCTTAGTTCTGTTTTCATTAAAATAGTCTCTAAAGAGACTCATATAGAAGGTAGTAACAGTATATTTTCCTTATTTTCTTACTATCCTAGTATTCTGATTTTTGCGCTGATACCAATTGTTGCTTTTATAAGTTGGCTCGTTTTTATAAAAAGACAATTTAATTATTGGGAGCATTTTTTAATGCATACCTATTTAGCTGCTCAAATTAATATTATTCTTGTTCTGCTGCATTTGATTTCAATTTCCGGTATACTTAATAGCGCAAATATGGTATTGAAGCTTATTCTTTTTAATAGTATTTATATGACCTATCACGGTTTTACTTTTAGCGCGTTATTTACTAATAATTATAAAGATAAATTTAGCATTAGACTAATGTTAGCAATAAGCATATGTTGTTTTTTACTTGGTTTTATCTATGCCTCTGCTTTAATTTATACTGGAGTTGCAGGGAGATGGTTTTGAGTAGGCGATGTTCACTTACAAATAAAATGCAAAGCTGGAATTTAATAAAACAGAATCAGGGTTTTCGTTGGCTGAGATAAAGGCCAGTAACCACCAATAGCACTCCTGTTGCTGTAAAACCAGATATAGTTTCGTGCAGCAATATAGCAGCCAATCCAAAACCTACAACTGGACATAAAAACAACCAAAATGCCGCGCGTACTGTATTTTGGCGCAATAAAAAAAGCCATAGAAGTATAGCCACAAAAGATAAAAAAAGCGCTAACCATCCAACACTAGCTATTGACTGCCAACAAAAATAATTATTATAATTGTTGAAGTTATACAAGCACATTGGTAAAAGAATTAATCCACCTACTAATGTTTGCCATGCATTAATGGTAAGAATCTTAATGCCTTCCCAATCTTTTCCAACATAATAAACTGCACCAGCTGCGTTTGAAATAATACCAGTAAGCAAAATCAACATGCCAATAGCCGTTTCCTTGTTGAATTGTAATATGGGCCAAGCAGCAATAAAAACACCTGTAAAACAAATTATTAGACTAAATATTATCACTACTGATATTTTTTTCTTAAGATACAATCCTGAAAATAGTGTAATAAAAATGGGGATAATACTAGTCATTAAGGTGCCTAAACCACCTGGTACAAACTGTAAAGCATAGGTATACATTCCAAGAAAAATACTCAGATTTAATAGTCCACATATAAAAATGCTTTTCCAATGTTTTCTTTGCGGAATGGTATAGCCTAAAATTAGATGAGCTATTGTAAGCATAATAATAGCAGCAAAAAGTAACCTGCATACAACCAATACCCAAGGCTGTAAATATTGCAGACCATATTTAGTAATTGTACTACCAGAGCCCCATATAAAAGCAAACAAAATTCCAGAAATGATGAATATCCATGAATTTTTAGATGCTGATTGCATTGTGCTTATTTAATTATTCTGCTAAGTTTTAATTAAGGTACACAAGGTCTTAATTATTTTGAATAAATAATAAGGACATTTATGACTTTAGAGAAAAAAAATCATTGATCAGCTGAATGGTTTTATCAAGATCTTGGTATGATAAGGCATTATTTAAAAACCAACTTTCATAGGCTGAGGGTGGTAAATAAACACCATTATCCAACATAAAATGAAAGAGTTTATTAAACATAGGAATGTCGGCTTTTGAAGCACTAGTGAAGTCGGTAATATCGTGGTCGCAGAAGTGAACACTAATCATACTTCCCAATCTATTAATGCGAAATTTAATCTGATGATCAGTTAAAACTTTTGCCATACCATCTTCTAAATATTTAGTCTTTGAAGCAAGCTCTTCAAAAATAGAAGGATTATTTTTTAACTCTGTAAGCATTGTAAGTCCTGCAATCATTGCTAATGGATTGCCACTTAAGGTTCCTGCTTGATAAACATTACCTAATGGTGAAATGTGTTGCATAATTTCTTTTTTGCCACCAAAAGCACCAACAGGCATTCCTGCACCAATAACTTTGCCGTA
>JAYVRC010000174.1:0-2418 GCA_043776615.1 Sphingobacteriia bacterium | reverse complement strand
CTGTGCATAGTGTTTTATGGTTAATTACTGTATTCTTTGCTATATCGGGGCACTATATTTTACTGAATGCTCAGTTCTTGGCAATTGTTAATTTAATTGTATATGCTGGTGCAATTATGGTTTTATTTCTTTTTGTTATAATGTTGATGAATTTAAATTCAGATGCAGAACCGCGCAAACATTTATGGATGAAATTAGCAGGAGTAATTTCAGGGGGTTGTTTTTTAATGGTATTGGTTTCTTTAATTCGACAAACATCTGAATTAACTGGGAAAACTGCTTTAATGAAAGAGGGCAATATTGGATTAATTAAAAATTTGGGGAAGGCTTTATTTAGTGATTATGTAGTGCCTTTTGAAATTAGTAGTGTGTTGTTTTTGAGTGCAATGGTAGGTGCAGTAGTAATTGGTAAAAAAGATTAATTCATAATTATAAATTCATAACTCAAAAATGCCAATACAATATTATATCTATTTCTGTTTAACACTTTTTAGCATTGGTGTTATTGGTGTGCTTACAAGAAGAAATGCAATAATTGTTTTTATGTGCATAGAGCTTATGCTTAATGCTGTAAATTTATTACTAGTGGCATTTTCTAAAATGCATTATGGAGCTGCACTCGCTTCAAACGCCGCAACTACTGCTGGAATAGATGGACAATTATTTGTGTTTTTTATTATGGTTGTTGCAGCTGCAGAAGTTAGTGTTGGTTTGGCTATAATAGTAATGATGTATAGGAATACACATTCAGTAGATATTAATTTTTTAAACAGGTTGAAAAACTAATACTTGCATGAGTAAAATTGTTTTTTTAGTTCCACTTTTCCCCTTGTTGGGATTTTTGATTAATGGATTAGGAAGAAAATCGCTTTCTAAAACGGCCATCAGTGTTATTGGTTCGGGTGTAGTTTTATTGTCATTCCTAACTTCCTGTTATTTATTTACTCAAGTTATACCTACAACTGATTCTATCAATTCGGTGGTTACTTTGTTTAATTTTATTTCAGTTGAGGAATTTACAATACCATTTGCTTTTCAAGTAGATCAGTTATCAGTGATATTCTTGCTAATTATTACTGGAATCGGATTTCTCATTCATTTGTATTCTACTTCGTATATGAAAGATGAGGAGGCTCATCATTTTGGAAGATATTTTGCATACCTCAATCTCTTTGTATTTTCTATGTTGTTGCTGGTTATGGGATCCAACTATATAATTATGTTTATCGGTTGGGAAGGTGTAGGCTTATGTTCTTATTTATTAATTGGATATTGGTTTAAGAACAATGAATTTAATTATGCTGCTAAAAAAGCATTTATCATGAATCGAATTGGCGATTTAGGATTTCTGTTAGCAGTATTCTGGCTACTTTTTAAATTAGGAACAGTTAATTATGGAGATGTGTTTGCTCATGTTTCTCAACTTTCTAGTTATGATATTACTGCTATTACTATTTTATTGTTTATTGGTGCAATGGGTAAAAGTGCACAGATCCCTTTATATACTTGGTTGCCAGATGCAATGGCTGGTCCAACTCCGGTATCAGCATTAATACATGCCGCTACTATGGTAACAGCTGGTATTTATATGATTGCTCGAAGCAATATTTTATTTACAATGGCGCCAGCTACACAAACACTAATTGCTATCATAGGGTTAGCCACTGCAATTTTTGCAGCTACAATTGCTTTAAAACAAAATGACATTAAAAAAGTATTGGCCTATTCTACAGTTAGCCAATTAGGCTATATGTTTTTAGGATTAGGGGTAGGCGCATACACAGGAGCTGTATTTCACGTAATGACCCATGCATTTTTTAAAGCATTATTATTTTTAGGAGCAGGATCAGTAATTCATGCAATGCAACAAGAACAAGATATTCGTAAAATGGGCAACTTAAAAAAATACATGCCTATTACTCATTTTACTTTTTTATTGGCTTGTTTGGCAATTGCAGGAATTCCTCCGTTTGCTGGTTTCTTTTCAAAAGACGAAATTCTGTCTGCTGCTTTTGCAAAGAATCCACTCTATTATTATATAGGAGTTGGTGGTGCTTTAATGACTGCTTTTTACATGTTTAGATTATATACACTTACATTCTTGGGTAAGTTTAGAGGCACAAATGAGCAAGAACATCATTTGCATGAAAGTCCTTCTGCAATGACCATTCCATTAATGGTATTGGCAGTACTTTCTGTAGTAGGTGGATTTATTGGAATACCTGAAGTGTTTGCCGAAAACAAACATTGGCTTGAACAATTCTTATCTCCGGTTTTTGCAGAATCAACTAAATTGGCAGAAGCGCATCATTTAAGTCATTCTCAGGAATACATAATGATGGGTACTGTTACAGTTTTAATTATAGGCGTTATTTTATACTCAATAAACTCATTCAAGAAATATAGTGGAGAGGGAGA
>JAYVRC010000173.1:0-9396 GCA_043776615.1 Sphingobacteriia bacterium | reverse complement strand
ATTGCATTCTAGGATTAATTGTTGTATATATTTTTAATCCATCTCTATATAAATCATACCCATCTCCGTTATTTTTTTTATTTTCCTTGCACCATTTTTTCATTTCTTCCCCTAATACCATTCTAAAATAAGGACCAAGACCATTTTTTTCATCTAATTTTTTATAATTGGTTTCAATTGGTTTTATTTTTAATATTTCTGCTTGGGCTGCAGATAAGTAATTCATGCTAACCATTCTATTTAAAACCAGATTCCTTCTTTCTAAAGATCTTTTAGGATTTGTTAATGGGTTATAAATACCAGGGGCATTGACCATTGCAATTAATACGGCTGCTTCTTCCACATTTAAGCGGTCGGGTTCTTTCTGAAAAAAAGAGGTAGCTGCATTTCTTATTCCAAAAATATTATTGCTAAAAGCAACTGTATTTAAGTAAAGGGTTAAAATTTCCTCCTTTGTAAAATTGCTTTCGAGCTTAATTGCAATAATTCCCTCTTTTAATTTTTGCAAAGCTCTTAAAATAAAATTCTTAGTACTCCAGTTTTCTGTAAATAAATTTTTAGCAGTTTGCATGGTTATAGTGCTGGCACCTCCTTCACTACCTAAATAAAAAAAAGCCCTTGCAAGTGCTTTAGCATCTATGCCACTATGATCATAAAAACGTTTATCTTCAGTAGCAACTAGGGCATTAAATACATTTTTATTGATGTCTTTACTTAAAACATTCACACGATCTTCAATATAATATTTGCCCATTAATGTTCCATCTTCTGCATAAACCTGACTAGCCAATGATGCTGTGGGGTTTTCTATATCATTTAAGTCGGGCATGCTCCCAATCCATCCAAAATTGAGCATTAATATTAACACAATTATAAAAGCGAATCCGCCAAAAAATATGCGCCAGAATAGCCTAACAGATTTTGTCATAATGTTCTAAATAAGATGGTTAAAGCTAGTTAAGAGTTTTGGCATATAAATCAGAAAATAGTTAAAATTTGTCAGGGAATAGGGCATGAAGGAAATCCATATATGCCAATGGATTCTTTTTCTTGCGAACTAAGTTTAGGTTAGCATTACTTATAAAACTATAAGTATATTTATCGGCAGCTAACCAAGGTACAATTCTGGAATTTGTTAAAGGCTTTGTTTTATCAATATAAGTAACTGCATCAGCAGAATTTGCAAATGGAGCTCCAATCAACAAAAACTGTAAAGTATCATTAATAATTAAAGAAGATATTGGGATATTTTGACCATAGTAGCGCTCTTTATTAAATCTATTAAATGCATTTTTTGCCTCACTAATAAAAATCGGATCAACTTTATTTAATGACAGAACAACATATTGTGAATCTTGTGCATTAAAATTAAAATGCTCAGCTATAATTGGAGTAACTGGTATTGCGGTTACCGCAATGGAGGAAGGGAGAGGTGCTTTTATAGTAGATGTTTTAATTAAACTATCTTTTTTCGCTAAAG
Source organism: Sphingobacteriia bacterium (assembly GCA_043776615.1). Taxonomy (GTDB): domain Bacteria; phylum Bacteroidota; class Bacteroidia; order Chitinophagales; family Chitinophagaceae; genus Sediminibacterium. The sequence goes on along the minus strand of JAYVRC010000173.1, from coordinate 7,916 downwards.
TAGTATTAGTGGTATTGGTACTATTCAAGTCTATATTTCTAGCAACTATTTCTGAAGGTCGTTCAATAACTAAATTGGTTAGATACAATTCTATCTCATTTCTTCTACTTAAAACATCAATCATTGTTTTGGCTTTAATGGCCATATCTGTTTTTGGAAACAAAGTGTTAATGCTTTGTAATCTATTAATGGCAATACTATCTTGCTGTTGTTTTATGTAGTAAATAGATTCGATATACAATAATTGAGGAGTCCAATAGTTTTCCCCAAATTGTTGATCTGCCTGAATTTTTTTTTCTTTTGCATATTCAAATTTTCCTTCCAAAAAAGAACGATAAATATCTTCATACATTGTTTCTGCTGGTGAAAGTGTGTTCTTCTTGTTCGTATTTATTTTTCTAGTCAATTTGCCATTTGGATATTGTGTATTCAATATTTTAATTAGCGAGTCGGCCTTAATGTATACTCCAATTTTGTTATAACAATAGTTGAGATGAAATATAAGTGATTCAGACGGGACTGTTAGTGGAAAACGTTTTAATATTTCTTCGTAAGTTTCAATTGCGGTAGGGTAGTCTTGTAAATAATATTGAAATACATATCCATTTCTCATCAATGCGGTTAAAATATTTTCATTTGAACTGTTGATGCTTTCTGGGTCAAGAGGAATGTCTTTAGTAAGTGCTCCTAAGCTTAATTCAATTTCTTTATTTGCTTTCGGGGTTTCTTTAATTGTAACATCCGAAGTAATTTCTGTAGGATTATTAAAAGATCGATCTATTGCAGACTTTCTTCTCCAGTTATCTATATTTGGCCTGTTGCCCCAAATTGCTTTAAATTCATTAACTCCTTTGGTTTTTAATGAGCTACTTGTAAAATAAAAATCATCTGAATTAGCAGTTTTAAAAATGTCGTCAACAATATTTACCGGTAAAGCACTTCCAAATGTAAAATCTACATCGGTTTCTTTTAATCCTTTTTGTTTTCTTAATTTATTCAGTTTGGTTTTTAAAAACAATGCTCTTGCATCACTGGGCATTGCTGCAATTTTCTGAAGACTATCTTCTCTATTTATTATTAACACATTAGCTGCAATTGTGTCAAGTGAAGGTTTTCGATTGTTTACTCTAGCTTGATCAATTTCTTTTAAAAATGCAATTTGAATACTATCATAATACCCTGCTGATTTAATATACTTTTTTGAAGAATACGAAACATCTCCAAGTAGCAAGTAACTCTTTTGTTTTTGTACTTCATTGTTTTCAGCTGTTTCAACACTTTTAATCAAATGCTTTTCTGCGGCTAAAAAATTCTTTCTTTTTAATTCTAATTCAGCAGCTGCATAATAAATAATATCGCGATATCGAACGTATTTATCTTTTTTTGCTAATGCCAATAGTTTATTTAAGTTTACTTGTAAAGCATTAGGTTTATTTTCCGCAGATAAATTCACAATTTTTAGCCTAGCATATACTTCCATTATTGGATCAGTTGTATGTTGAATGGCTTTTTCATACATGTAAATTGATGCTGAATCTTTTCCAGATTTTTCTAGTAATTGCGCTACCAGAAACTCCCGCCTAGCTTTAGCAATATTGGTGGTAGTGTTGTGTAAGGATTTGATAATATAGAATGCTGCACTATCATTATTCTGTCGATTGTATTGCAGATAAGCTTCCATTTCATACCAATCAGTTTTTAGTCTTTCTGGGAAAAGCTTATCTATACGTATAATTTCTAATAACGATTCCGCTTCTGTTAATTTTTTCTGTTCTATATAATTTCTGATCTGGTATAAGAAACTTTCATTTCTTGCAGGCGGATTGGAAGAAATTTTTTTCCATATATTTCTTTTCTCATTGGTGGAAATTGAAAATACACCATTGGTATTATTTGAGTTACTTCCAATTGGAATATCATATCCATCATCTTTTGGTGAAAACGCATAATTAATAAATTGAAATATCATTGTAGCAGAATCAAAATCTTTTCTATGCATGTATGCATTGCCTAATAAGAGGTAAGTTCTGTCTACCCAATCACTTCTCAGATCATGCAATAAAATTGCAGCAGTACATTTACTGATTACTGTATCAATTTGCCCGTTTGCAGTTTCATTTAAACTATAATTATAAAATGAAAGTAATTCTGTGTAATCATCAATATGAAGTTCAATAGCTTTATCAATAATTTCTTTTAATTTATTGTTGGCATTAAAATAATAATTATAATGGCTTACTGTATTGTTATATAACCTTTTGAGGACAGTAAATTTCTTTTCTCCTGTTTTTTCAGCAGGGAGTTTTCTATTTTGGTATTTGTCTGGTTTGGCCAATTCAATGTTTGAACCAACCTGAGCTATTGCTTCAATGCAAAAAAAAGACAAGACAGCCGTTAAGCAAAAAATATGAATATGGGTTAATCTGCACATAAAATCGCTTAAAAATACAGTTATTTCTTATCCAAATAATCATAAAACCACATCAATCATTACCTTTAACCTGTTTTTTACATTATGGATAAGATAAACCCTGAAAGTACTTTCAAACGCCTCAGAAATACTTATAGATTGGTATTGTTGAATGACGATAGTTTTGAGGAAATGCTTACACTAAGATTATCACGTTTAAGCGTGTATATTGGGTTGAGTACCATTTTTGTGCTACTTGTAGGGTTAACAATTGCTTTGATTGCATTTTCTCCTTTAAAATACTATATCCCTGGGTATGGTACCAAAGAAAGCCGAACTGCACTTCAACTACTTAAAATTCGTACAGACTCTTTAGAACAAGCTATTCGTTATAAAGAGCAATATATTGAAGGCGTTAAAAAAGTTTTATCGGGTAATGCACCAACAACGCTAGATACTATTCCATTGGTATTACCCAAATTAGAGTCTTCTAACGATTAATTATAAAAGCTACTATATTCTAAAAAATGAAAAAAGAAAGAATAAGATTGTTTTTACCATTTATATTTATTTTGGTATTTGTAAATGGATTGTCCATCGTTTTTAAGTCAGCTCTTCAATCTCATAATATCGACAATGCTGTAATAATAGTAGCCAATGTTTTACTATTTATTATAAGTGTAGTAAGTATAAACATGCAATTGAATTCAATGAATAATACCAATCCGCATGCAATGGTAAGAGTGGTGATGAGTTCTGTTGTAATAAAATTATTTGTTTTAGGTACTGCAGCTTTTATTTATTTATACATTTCAGGCGAAACTAAAAGTGTTAATGCCCTTTTTATAAGCATGGCACTTTATCTTATTTATACTTGGATTGAAGTTCGCATTTCATTAAAGTTAAATCCAACTAAAAATGGCGGTAACTGAGCATTCGATGCAAGCGTTAAAGCATTATCTTCCTGAAGGTAGTTTTGATAAAATAATTCATTTCCTACATCTCTACAAAGTACATCTTACAGTTAGTAAAGAACGCAAATCTGTTCTTGGCGATTATAAACATGCTCATCAAGGGCTCAATCATCGGATAAGCGTAAATGGGAATTTAAATAAATACGAATTCTTAATTACTTTACTACATGAGTTAGCACATTTGCTCACGTTTGAGACTTATAATAATAGGGTAGAGGCGCACGGAGTTGAATGGAAAATTTGTTACAGTAATTTGCTTAGAGATTTTATTAATATAAATATTTTTCCTAAAGATGTAGAGAATGTACTTCGTAAATCAATGAAATCTCCTGCAGCTACTGCCAATGGTGAAATTGCTTTATTAACTGTTCTGCGTAAATACAACATTCATCACAAAGAAGGGTATCAATTATTATCGAGTTTAGCAGAAGGTGTTTTATTTAAGACCGAGAACGGTAAAATTTATAGAAAGGGTGCTTTGCGTCGTAAAAGGTATGCATGTATAGAATTAAAAACAGGCTTGCATTACACAGTAAGTGCAATTACTGAAGTGCGAATTTTGGAAGTGGGATTTTAATTCAAGAAATATAAATAACAGCAGAAACAGTTGGTAATAGTGTCTCTGCTGTTGTTCTAAATGATTCTATGCTACGGCTTTTTTTACTAATTCTGCAGCTTCACTTAATTGAATAGCGGATTGAACTTTTAGTCCGCTCTCATCTATTAATTTTTTTGCTTCTACTGCATTGGTGCCTTGTAATCGAACAATAATAGGGATATTAATATTTCCTAGTTTATTATATGCTTCAATAACACCTGCGGCAACACGATCGCATCGAACAATGCCTCCAAAAATATTGATCAAAATAGCTTTTACATTCGGGTCTTTCATAATGATCCTGAATCCAGCTTCTACAGTTTGAGCGTTAGCTGTACCACCTACATCTAAGAAGTTAGCTGGTTGTCCACCACTCAGTTGAATCATATCCATAGTAGCCATTGCTAAACCTGCTCCATTTACCATGCAGCCAACATTACCGTCTAATTTTACAAAGTTAAGGTTGTATTGCCCTGCTTCAACTTCGGTAGGATCTTCTTCAGTAACATCTCTTAATGATGCAACATCATGATGACGCATTAATGCGTTATCGTCAATACTCATTTTGCAATCAACAGCAATTATTTTTTCATCGCTGGTTTTAAATAGTGGATTAATTTCTAGCATTCCACAATCTAAGCCAACATAGGCTTTGTATAAATTGGTTACAAACTTTACGCAATTTTTAAAAGCTTCGCCACTTAATCCTAGGTTGAAAGCTATTTTTCTTGCTTGAAATCCTTGTAATTGGCCTCCTGGGTGAACCCATTCTTTAAATATTTTTTCAGGTGTATTATGGGCAACTTCTTCAATATCCATTCCGCCCTCAGTGCTATGCATGATAACATTCATTCCTTTAGAACGATCCAATAATATCGAAAGGTAAAATTCTTTAACAGGATTTGGGCCACTATAATATACGTCTTGTGCAATTAATATTTTACTTACTTTTTTGCCAGCATCTCCAGTTTGGATGGTTACCAATGTGCCACCTAGGATATTTTTGGCAATAGTGATAATTTCTTCAGCACTTTTTGCAACAGCAACTCCTCTTTGCTCAGTTCCAACAATTTTACCCTTTCCCCTTCCTCCGGCATGAATTTGGGCTTTAACTACTGCAAAATTACTTCCTGTTTCGGTTTTAATTTGACGATAGGCTTCCTCAGCAGCCATTACAGTATCAACCGCTATTCCTTCTTGTGTTGGAACATTGTATTTACTGAGTAATTCTTTAGCTTGGTACTCATGAAGATTCATATGGAAGTATTTTTTGCGAAGATAAGCGAAACTGATATGCAGAATTAATACTTTATTATTATTGTTGTAACATTAATTGACTTAATTTTAGACTTTAAAATCATTTAAATTAAGAAATATGAAAAAAATCGTTTTTGCGTTGTTAAGTGTAGCCTTGCTTACAAGTCTATCAGCGTTTATGCCAGTAAAATCTACTAAAGATGTAGTAACATATGCTGTAGTAGCTGAAAAAAGCAAGGTAGATTGGGTTGGATCAAAGAAAAGTGACTTCCATACTGGATATTTCAATGTAAAAAGTGGCTCAGTTCAAGTTGAAGGCGGAAAGTTAAAAGGAGGTGAGTTTGTTATTGACCTTGCCAATTTAAAAGTTACTGATGGTGCTGGTGCTAAATTAGAAGGGCATTTAAAAACTGCGGATTTCTTTGATGTTGCCAAATTTGGTGAAGCAACTTATAAAATAAGTTCAGTTAATTACACAAGCGACAGTAAAGCAACGGTTAATGGTACTTTAAATTTAAAAAGTGCTAGTTTACCTGTTAGTTTTCAGGCTACAATTCGTAATGCAGATGATAAAGGATTTTTTGGAGAAGCTTTCTTTAGCCTCGATAGAACTTTATTTGGAGTTAATTATGGTATTGGCAATGTTGCAAATGATGTTCAGTTAGCTGTTCATTTATTTGCTAAATAGTTTCTTACATCCCCCTTAATTATAAAGCTCTGCCATTTTTTTTGGCGGAGCTTTATTTTAAGATAAGTTGAAGTTATAGATAAAGTTCTTCTATTATTTTTTTATGATGTAGCAAATGCCCAAATATAATGTAACCAATAGCGTTGGCTGTTGCTCTTTGTCCACTTGCAGTTCCAGCATTACTCAATTGTTCTTCAGTTAACGATTCAATTAATAAGTCGGTAGTTTGCCTTAAAGCTTGAAATTCTATTTTTAATGAATCAAAGGTTCTATTTCCTGCTTTTGCATTGACTGCATAATTATTCTCTTCAAATCCTGGTAATGGAGTTTGATCGTTTCGGGCAATTCTCAAAAGCCTATACCCCATGATTCTCTCTGTATCAATCATATGTTGAAACAAATCTTTTAAACTCCATTTATTAGGGGCATAACTAAAATCAGCTTTTTCTTCAGGTAGATTTACAAAAAAAGAAACAAGTTTTTTCGAATAATTCGTAACAGCTTCATGCAAATTTTTAGCATTAACCTTACTTATATATCCTTCATAAAAAGCACCATAATCTTCTTTATTTGGTAGCGACATTATCGTATTTATTTAATAAGTGTAGAAGAGGAATTGGTTTTTGCATTTGAAAATATTTTTTTACTTTCATTAGCTATTTTAACTGCATTGTATGCATTGATAATTCCACCAGATCTACATAAAAGATTAAAAGGAATTTTTTTGTTTTTATCGCCTGGTAAATAACAATTGATTAAGGAGTCGGGCTTTGAAACAGACGACTCGATAATCTTTTTTATTTCTGGTGCAGTAAGTTCTGGGAAATAAGATCTTAATAAAGCTGCAAGTCCAGCAACCACTGGGGAGGACATACTGGTTCCATTTAAATTTCCGTACTGATTGCCTCCAGGAATAGTTGAATAGATTTTAACTCCTGGTGCAAATACATCTACCATTTCTTTTCCGTAATTACTGAAATCTGCAGCAATAGATTTTTCTATTCTTATATCGCTACTTGCTCCAACTGTAATAAAATTGTTGGCTTTTGAATGCCATTGTGTTAATAGTGGGCTTGGATAATTCTCTTTTTCATCTACATTTTCTCCTTCGTTACCTGAGGCATGAACCAATAAAACATCTTTTAATTCGGCATAACGTACTGCACTATCTACCCACTTTTTTTCAGGTGAGAAAGACTTTCCGAAGCTCATATTAATTACTTTAGCTCCTTGATCAACTGCGTATCTAATTGCTAGTGCTACGTCTTTATCATATTCGTCGCCATCCGGAATCACCCTTAACGTCATAATATTAACATGGTCAGCAACTCCATCAATCCCTAATCCATTATTTCTTTGAGCAGCAATTATGCCTGTAACATGAGTACCATGCATTGGACCAGGACCCATTACATCATTGTTTCCATAAAATCTATCAGAAAAGTCTGCATAATTATCTTTAATAATTTCTTCTCTATAATTAATTGGTGCTTTGTTCTTTGATTCAAAATTTGCTTTCTTTCCTTCGACATAATTATTTATCTCATTGAGCGTGAAAGTATTTTTTTCTTCAGGGTCTATCCCCATCATTTTTACACATGTGAGGTATCCAATTTTAGCATCTTTACCCTGTTTAGTAACTGGATCAAATTTTTCTAGTTGCTCACAAGAATATTCTTCTGTTGCCATTTCTTGTTTGATTACCTTATCATGGCGTTTCATTGCTTTTGCTGTGAGTTCAATGTACAACACTTCCATTTGTTCTTCTTGACTAAAATTGAGTTGTTCAGAAGCTTTTTTCCAAATTGCATAGTGATCTCTTTCAAAAGTATTTAGCTGACTGGTATCAATTATCTTTCCTAAATATTGATCTTTCCAACGATGATAAACCCTTGATCTTTCATCAGAAGCTTTTTTAAGGCTCCTTCCATCTTTCCCACCAATAAAATTCCAACCATATACATCGTCTATGTAGCCATTTTTATCGTC
>JAYVRC010000172.1:0-2425 GCA_043776615.1 Sphingobacteriia bacterium | reverse complement strand
TGCAATTTCTTTTTGAAGGTTACCCCGCTTTACCATTAACATACGCATGGCTTCCATTTCAGCCATTTGATTGGCTGCTTCTTTAAAACGCTTGTATTCAAGGATTTTATCTATTAATTCCTGGCGAGGATCTACTTCATTACCTGATGCATCAATTTCTTTGCGCGGTAATAATAATCGAGCCTTAATACGCATTAAGGTTGATATAAATAAAATAAACTCACTACTCAACTCAATGTTGAGTTTTTCTGAACTATGAATAAAGTCTAAAAAATCATTGATGATTTTAGTTATCGGAATATTGTAAATATCCAACTCATCTCGCTCTATAAAAAAAAGCAACAGGTCAAATGGTCCTTCGAACTGATCTAACTTAATTTGATAATTAACTGCACTCACTGTTATTCACGTTGATTAATACAAAGAAACAGAAACAGGCACTAAAAATGCCTGTTTTACTAAATAGTTATCCACTTAGATACTGCTACTTCTTTAATGAATCTCTGATCTCTATCAACAAAGCATCAGTACTTGAAACTACTGGAGCTTCTAGAACTGGAGTTGGTTCTTCTTTTTTTGTTTTGTTGATGCCTTTAATCACCATAAAAACAGCAAAAGCTACAATAATAAAATCCAATACATTGGTAATAAAAATGCCGTATTTAACTGAAACCTCGGCAATTGCAGGTGTAATTATCTTTCCGGTTCCATTTTTTACTGCTTCAACTCCGTTTTTTAATACAAATGTTTTATCGCTAAAATCTATACCGCCTGTAAGCATTCCTACCAATGGCATTGCTATTCCATCAACGAAAGAAGAAATAACTTTGCCGAAAGCAGCACCCATTACAAAGGCAACTGCAATTTCTACTAGGTTACCCTTTATTGCAAACTCTTTAAATTCTTTTAGCATACCCATTTTATTAAGTTTTTGTTGAGTATTGAAAATACACTTTTTCATTAAACAATAAAAATTGCATCTTTGATCAAATTTATGCTGTGGGTCAAAAACTATTGAATTGGTTAATTTTTATTGCTCTTTGTATAATTTGGGGAAGCTCTTTCATTTTAATGAAAGTTGGAATGAACGTGCTAAGTCCCTATCAGGTAGCTTCTTTACGATTAATGAGTGCTGGAATTGTATTATTACCTTTTGCTATTAAAGCATTTAAACATATTCATTCAAATAAAAGGTTATTGGTAATTTTATCTGGATTATTAGGGAGTTTTTTTCCTGCCTATCTTTTCTGCGTTGCCGAAACTAAAATAGACAGTGCACTTGCAGGAATTCTAAACGCTTTAACACCCCTTTTTGTGATCATCAGTGGTGTTGCATTTTTTCAATTAAAAGTAAAAATGTTGCAGGTAATTGGGATCTTGATTGGTTTTGTTGGGTTATGCTTATTAGTTGCTTCAGGTGCACACATTGATTTAACTTATTTTGGTTATGCATTTCTTGTATTATTGGCCACCCTTTTTTATGGTATCAATGTAAATATGGTTGGAAGACATATGAACGGAATTGGTTCTTTAGAAATAGCCTCAATGGCTTTTATATTTTTAATAATCCCCTGCTTTTTGATCTTATTTTTTACTGGATATTTTTCTTTGCCATTAGGCAATAATGCTTATTTAATATCAACACTTGCTTCTTCTGTGCTAGGAATTTTTGGAACTGCAATCGCTTCCATTCTTTTTTATATGTTGGTAAAAAGAAGTGGTGCATTATTTGCATCGATGGTTACCTATGGAATACCCTTTGTTGCAGTAGCTTGGGGTATTTGGGGTGGAGAGCAGGTTAGTTTACAACAAGTAATTTGCTTATCTGTTATTCTTGTTGGCGTTTATCTTGCAAATAAAAAATAATTAAATAGCCATTACTTCTTTCTCTTTTGCTGCAAGATGTTTCTCTACAAGTAGTATAAACTTATCTGTAACTTCTTGAATATTTTTTTCGGCATCTTTTGATGCGTCTTCACTCAATCCGTCTTTCTGTAATTTTTTTACGCTCTCAATCGCATCTCTTCTAATATTTCTGATAGCAACTTTTGCTTGCTCTCCCTCTCCACTTGCTTTTTTTACCAATTCTTTTCTTCTTTCTTCAGTTAATGGGGGCATAAATAGCCTAATTTGACTACCATCATTTTGAGGTGTAATTCCAATATTAGCCGCCATAATTGATTTTTCTATAGCTGCAAGCATGTTTTTTTCCCAAGGTTGAATACTAATTGTACGAACATCCAATACCTGTACATTGGCTACCTGATTAATAGGAGTTGGGGTTCCATAATAATCAACATTCAATCCGTCTAGCATAGTGGGACTTGCTTTTCCAGCCCTTATTTTTACCAATTCTGCTTCTAAATGCAAAATCCCTTTTTGCATGGTTTCTGTTGCATCTACTAATATTAAATCTAAATCTTCA
>JAYVRC010000171.1:0-9425 GCA_043776615.1 Sphingobacteriia bacterium | reverse complement strand
AAGATGCATTGATCAGAAAATATGGCGTGGAATTTTATGATGCACTTTCTGCAACTGCCGAGCAAATGAAAAAAAATAAAATTAATGAGTAACAACGCTGCTTCATTCATAGCTAAAAGCACTATTAAAGCTGCTGACTTAGATCATCGCAGAAAAATTAATTTTAATATTGGTAAATACAATGCTGTTGTGCCTATCGGTAAAAAACAATTTGCTGATATAATGGCGGCGAGGGAAACCGCAAAAAATAAAAAGTGGGATGCAATTGAAAACCTAGATAAATATTTAGAAGAATTTGAGAAAAAAATTACAGCAAGAGGTGCAAAAGTATTGTGGGCAGAAACGGGTGAACAAGCATTGGATTATATCGGAACAATTTGCAAGCAAAAACAATGCAAAACGCTGGTGAAGAGTAAAAGTATGGTGACCGAAGAAATTCATTTAAACAATTTTTTAGAATCAAAAGGAATTGAAAGTGTTGAAACAGATTTAGGAGAATATATTCAGCAATTAGACGGCGAAGCTCCCTATCATATTGTAACACCTGCTATGCATAAAAGCAAAGAAGATGTAGCAAAATTATTTGCGCAAAAATTGGGAACTCCAGGAGGGTTAACTCCCGAAGAGTTAACTATGGTTGCTCGAATTAACCTAAGAAAAAAGTATATTCAAGCAGAAATAGGTGTAACAGGCGCAAACTTTATATTACCTGATATTGGAGCTATTGCAGTTACAGAAAATGAAGGTAATGCAAGGCTTAGTTGTGCTTGGCCCAAAACGCATATTGTAATTGTTGGTATTGAAAAAGTAATTCCTTCAGTACATGACCTTTCTTTATTTTGGCCATTATTATCTACCTATGGAACAGGACAAAAAGTTACCGTTTACAATACAATCATAGCTGGTCCAAAACAACCTAATGAAACTGATGGGCCAGAAGAGATGATTGTGATTTTATTAGATAACGGCAGAACCAATTTATTGGCAAATACTACTGCAAGAGAGGCATTGTATTGTATCCGTTGCGGAGCATGTTTAAATGCTTGTCCAGTATATAAAAATATTGGCGGTCACTCTTATGAAACTACTTATAGTGGACCAATAGGGAAAGTGATTACGCCATATTTAAGCGGCGTAGAGGAGTATAAACACTTGAGCAACGCATCTTCTTTATGTGGTAATTGCACCGAAGTTTGTCCCGTTAGAATTAATCTTCACGAACTTTTATTAGATAATAGGCATGAGGCTGTAGTGCAAGGTGCTAGCACCATTGCTGAACGGCTAGCATGGAAAGCATGGAAAACTGCTAGTTTAAACAGAATTATGATGAATGCTACCAATGCCAAAATTAAAAATTGGGTTGTGAATAAAGTTTTTAAAGGTTGGACAGCTCATAGAAGTGACCTAGATTTTAGCACTAAAACTTTTAATGAGCGCTGGAAGGACAGGAGTTAAGAGATATGAATTAAGAGATATGAATTAAGAGATAAGAATTATGAGATAAGAATTAAGAAGATGTATAAATTATACATAAAAAAATAGGTATCAATTAATAATTCTTAATTTATAATTTTTATAAAAGTGCCTGAACAGATTCCCATCTTATTATATACGCCACATCCACTTGTTCGCTTCAACTATATTGCTTCTGCGATTTTAGGGGAAGCAATTAATTTTACCAATTCCAAAGAAGCATTCTTTTCTTTCAATGGATTCAAAATCAATTACTCCACCAATCGTTTTGGTAATGAGCAGCTTCATATTGTCCCACATGGATTACTTGAGCAAATAGGTGTTAAGCCCCAGCTGATAGATTGTTTTGAGTGGCAGGGATTAACAGCGTTTTTTAAAACCAATGGAAGTATTCCATTCGACTTTTTTTCAGCATCATTTTATTTGTTAACTCGTTACGAAGAATACCTGCCACATAAAAAAGATGAATTAGGAAGGTATAGTCACACAAACAGTTTGGCGTTTAATAAAAATTTTCTTCATCAGCCTTTAATTCAATTATGGATGAAGCAAATTGAATTGAAATGTAGGTTGCTATTTATTAAAGAAGCAGCTTGGACTTTTGTACCTACCTATGATATTGATATTGCATATAGTTATAGCGGTCATAGTATAACAAGAAATGTTGTTGGCTTTTTTAGAGATTTAATTAAAGGAAACATCAATGATGTGGGAGAGAGATTAACTGTATTGGGTGGAACCAAAAAAGATCCTTATGATGTGTATGATTGGTTAGACCTAATACATTCTAGCTTACAACTACAACCAATTTATTTTTTTCTATTGGCTGCAAATAAGAAAAGACTGGATAAAAATATTGATCCAAATGCAGTGGCAATAAAAAGTTTACTATCTAATCTTTCAAAAAAATACAAAATAGGAATTCATCCCTCTATTCAATCAACAACAAATAAAAAGTTATTGAACAATGAAATTGCTCAACTCGAAAGCCTAACTGGAAAAGAAGTTAAAGCATCTCGAAATCACTATATAAAAATTGAATTTCCAAATACTTATCGAGAGCTGATTCTTGAAAATATTGAGCATGATTATTCCATGGGATATTCTACTATCAATGGTTTTAGGGCTTCATATACTAAACCATATCAATGGTTTGATTTAACAGAAAACAAAAAAACAGCGCTAATAGTGCACTCCTTTTGTTATATGGATGCTACTGCTATTTTTAAAGAAAGAATTCCTATAGATAAAGCAAGTGCCGACTTGCAATATTATTTTGATACTGTAAAAGAAGTAGGGGGTGAGTTTGTTACCATCTTCCATAATAATTTTTTAACGGATCAAACTGCATTTAAAGAATGGAAGAATTTGTATGCCGATTTTTTACTTAGGAACGGTACTCGGTAAACTACTCTATTGGTTCTACCAAAGCTTTCTTTTCTTTTTTTAAACTTTGGTTTACTATGTAAACACCCAATAATGTAATGATAGTTCCGATGATAATATTTAATGTAAGTACTTCGTTCACTAAAATGGATCCTATTAAAATTGCTACAATTGGATTGATATAAGCATATAAAGCAGCAATAGATGTTTCCAGGTGTTTCATTGTATAAATAAATGCCACAAATGCAATAATTGAACCCATAGCAATGAGATATACAATTGCTTTCCATGCACTAATAGGTATTTCACTAATGGGTATCCAATTTCCTGTAAGTCCTGCCATTACAAAAAGCATTGTGGATCCAAAAAGCATTTGCCAACCTGTTGCAAAATAGGGGTTAATAGTTGATTTTCTTCTTGCAATGAATATAGTTCCTACACTCCAACTTAACATGGCAATTACAGAAAAAACAATTCCAATAATATATCCTTCTGAATGATGGTGGAATGCATTTTCATAAAATACAAAAGCAATGCCTACGATACCTAAAGTGATTCCTAAAAAAGTGAAGGATGTGATTTTTGTATTTTTATAAAATATACGTTCTATAATTACTACACTTAATGGATACAAGGCTGCGATTAAAGCACCTAACCCACTCGAAATATATTTTATTCCAACTGTTGCAAATCCATTTGCAGAAACAAATAGTAAGATGGCCATACCCGCCATCCAAATTATTTCTTTTAGTGAGGGTAACTTTTCTCCTTTTATCAAAAAAAATCCGGTAAAACACAAACCTGCAATTCCTTGCCTTATTGCAGCAACTTCTAATGCAGGCACTTTTTGAACAGCCATTCTACTGGCAATCCAGCTTGTTCCCCAAACGGTACTAGTGATGGCTAGGGCAAAATATGCTTTCTGCTTAGTTGTCAAAATTTTAATGTTTAAAATGTCTTGTACCAGTTATAACCATTGCAAGTTGATTATTTACGCAGTATTCAATACTGTCTTTGTCTCTTAGTGATCCACCTGGTTGTATAAATGCTTTAATTCCTTCGTTGTGAGCAATTGCTACACAATCATTAAAAGGAAAGAAAGCATCAGATGCTAGCACGGCATCGTTTAAATCAAATTTAAATTGGTGTGCTTTTTCAATGGCGTGACGCAATGCATCAATGCGACTGGTTTGCCCGCATCCCTTACCTACAAGCTGTAAATCTTTGATTAATGCAATTGCATTGCTTTTCAAATGTTTACAAACAATGTTAGCAAAAGTTAAATTGGTTTTTTCTAATTCGGTAGTTAACCTGCCACCTACTTCATCCCATTTTTCAAAATTACCAATGTCGCTATCTTGCTCTAATGACCCGTTAAGTATTGATTTAACTATGGTGGTTGTTTTAAGATTGATATCAGTTAATTGTAATAAAATTCTATTCTTCTTTGTTTTTAAAATAGATAGGGCATCATCATTAAAATTAGGCGCAATGAGTACTTCAAAAAACAATTCGTTAATCGCTTCAGCCGTTGTTTTATCTATTGATTGATTACAAACCAATACTCCGCCAAAAGCACTTTCAGGATCACCTGCCAATGCGGCTTCCCAGCTTTCTTTTACAGTAGCTCGTATTGCAATACCACAAACGTTGGTATGTTTAATTATACCGAACACAGCTTCTTTAGTAGTATTAAAGTCGCCAATTAATTGAATGGCGGCATCTACATCTACCAAATTATTATACGATAATTCTTTCCCATTGAGTTGAGTAAAAATTGCTGGAAGATTTCCGTTGAATATTGCTTTCTGGTGTGGATTTTCGCCATACCTTAAAATTTGTTCTTGAACAGGATTAAAATAATTGCTGATGGCTATATCGTAATGCATAACAACTTCAAAAGCTTTGGCAGCAAAAGATTTTCTTTGCTCTAAACTTATTTCACCTTTTTGGTCGATGAGTATTTGTTCTAAAAAACTATAAGTATCTTTTGATGCAATAACCGTTACATCTCTAAAATTTTTAGCTGCAGCTCTAATCATTGAAGGTCCACCAATGTCAATTTTTTCAATGATTAATTTTTCTTCTTTGGTGCTTTTTAATGTTTCTTCAAAAGGATATAGGTCTACAATTACTAAATCTATTTCGGGAATATTGTATTGTTTCATTTCTTCAAGGTCTTGCGGTTCATACCTTCTTCCAAGAATGCCACCAAACACCGAAGGATGCAAGGTTTTTACTCTGCCACCTAAAATAGAGGGATAAGCAGTTAAGCTTTCAACAGGAACACAAGTAATACCCATGTCTTCTAAAAATTGTTGGGTTCCTCCAGTTGAGTAAATAGTAATTTCTAATTGTTGCAATTGACGAGCAATTGGGGCTAGTCCATCTTTGTAAAAAACAGAAATTAATGCGGATTGAATTTTCTTTTGCATGATTAAGTAAAAGGTAAAAGTCTATAAATTGAATTCAAAAGCACCCATTTGGGGTACTGAATGATAGCGCAAATGTAAGTTCTCTGCTTCTTTTTTCCATTTTTCTATTTTCCACATTGAATTACTGCAATCGAATACATATTGCCTGCAATGAAATAGCTGATTAATATGTGTTAAACTAATATTGGGGTTACCAGAAATTATAATCAGGTCTATATTTTGTTGAATCGGTCTTGAGGGTAAGCTACTATTGCTATTGAGAATGAGCAGTTTTTTATTAGCGCCAAAAATAAATGAGCCATTGTTGATTAATAAAGTTGATGTTGGAGCTCTGTAAAGTATTCTGGTTGGCGATAAATAATTTTTTATTAATAATGGATCATTATACATTGAAGGATTGCCAATGAATTGGTGTTTATTTCCATTGATAAGATCAATGGCTGAAAGCTTTGGAGCAAAATAAACAATAATTTTTTGTTGTTGCTTTGCTTTAAGCATACTAAAACTTCGAATACCGATAAATATGTTTAGGAAAAAAAGTGCAATCAGTATTGCAGGTGTTTTTTTCTTTATTATCCAATAAGCAGTGCAAAGGATAAAAATGTACAAGAAAACTGTTTGCCCAAAATTGATTTGAATATTTTCTGTAGCTGCAAAGGGTATCTTGGCAGTATTTTCAATCAGCTCATTCATTTGTTTTATTAAAAAAGTTGTAAACTTTCCTAAAACCGTAGCGATTGGTGTAATTGGTGATATGGTTAATAACAGTATTTCAAAATACAATATTAATCCAGATAAAGGAATAGCGATAAAGTTGGTAAAAATAAAAAGATTGGGAAATTGATGAAAATAAAAAAGCAACAGCGGGAGGGTAAATATTTGAGCTGACAATGTTATTGCTGATAGATTCCAAGCACTTCTTAATAATTTATTTTCGAGGTAAAAGAAATGTGTAATTGGTTTGGAAAAAGCTACGATACTAGTTACAGCAGCGTAGGAAAGTTGAAAACCTACATCCCATAAAAGCAATGGATTATAGAACAAAATGCAAAATGCGGATGCGGCTAAGCCATTATAAATAGGCGATGATCGACCTTGATGTTCTGCTAAAATAATAAAGCTAAACATAATTGCAGAACGTAAAATTGATGGCGCCGCCCCGGTAATCAACGTAAAAATCCATATTACTGTGAGTATTATTAATGCTTGTAACCATTTACTATGTTGAGATTTTTTTAATGGTTTTAAAATAAATAAAAGCAATCCATAGATCATTCCTAAATGTAATCCGCTGATGGCAATAATATGTACTACTCCTGTATTGCTATAGGCTTGTAATAATTCTTTATCTAAATTTTTTTTGTATCCAATCAATAATGCTTCTGCCACGCCAGCCTCTTTTTCTCCTAGTATAAACTGATTGATTGTTTTTAATACCCAAGTTGATAATCGATTTAAAAGTTTTTTAGCGAGTGATATTTGTTGGGTATTGGTAATTCGATAATCTTCTTTTTTTAAAAAAGTTTGATAATATATTTTTTGTGATGCAGCATACTGTTTAAAATTAAATCCTCCAGGGTTACTAGCATTAAGAATAGTGTCGGGGTGTTTATATAGTAAAACTTGACTACCAATTTCAATCTCTTTTAATTGGTCATCTTTTTGAAAGTATAATATTATTTTTTGCCCATCAATACTGCCGATGCTCTTCATTGATTTATTTGTTCTAATCAATGGTTCTTGTATAATAACCTTAATGGGTATATGTTTGAACGATTTTGGTATTTGACTATTCAAATGCATCAACATCCATCCGAATGTTATAAGTATAATATGAATAAATATTCCTGCAATCCAAGCAAAGCGAAATTTTATTTGAGGAGCTATAAAATTAAAACCCAGTAAAAATATACTTGCGAAAAGTATAATCCATTGTGCTAAGTAAATTGGAAGAGGAAAATATTTTCCAATAATAATTCCTGTAATGAATGCAATTGTTATTCGAATAAATGGTTGGTGAAACCAAAGGCGATCTTTAAAAATATTACTCATCATTAAACCTAAATAAAAAAGCTGCAATATTAATTGCAGCTTTCAAAAACAGGTATTTATACGCTATCTACTCAGGTTCATACTACGCTCTTTGTAGAGTGTTCTGAAATAAGGATCTCTTAAGTCTTTAATAAAACGAATTGCTTCTCCGGTACTCTTCATTTCTGGTCCGAGTTCTTTGTTAACACCAGGAAATTTATCAAAACTAAAGACGGGCTCTTTTATTGCATATCCCTCTAATTTTTTCTCAATTACAAAGTCAGTAATTTTTGCTTCTCCCAACATTACTTTAGTAGCAATATTTAGGTAAGGAATTTTATAAGCTTTGGCTATAAAAGGGGTGGTTCTTGAAGCTCGAGGATTTGCTTCAATTACATATACTTTATCGTTTTTAATAGCGAATTGAATATTAATCAAGCCCTTAATTTTCAATGCTCTTGCAATTTTCTCTGAATAAAATTCCATTGTTTCAACTACTAATGGAGTAAGATTAAATGCGGGCAATACTGCGTTACTATCACCGCTATGAATACCAGCAGGTTCAATATGTTCCATAACTCCCATGATATGGAAATTTTCTCCATCAAAAATAGCATCTACCTCAGCTTCTTGGCATCTATCTAAAAAATGATCTATTAATATTTTATTTCCTGGAAGATGTTTTAACAAACTAATTACAGCTTTTTCAACCTCTTCGTCATTGATTACAATTTTCATCCTTTGTCCGCCTATTACATAACTCGGTCTAACCAACACAGGATATCCAACTCTATTGGCAACTTCAATGGCTTCGTCTGCATTAAATGCTGTTCCATACTCTGGATAAGGAATGCTTAGTTCTTTTAGTAAATCGCTAAATCTTCCACGATCTTCAGCAATATCCATATCATCAAAAGAAGTGCCCATAATTCTTACACCTTTTTCGTGTAAACGCTTGGCTAGTTTCAATGCTGTTTGTCCGCCTAGCTGTACAATAATTCCATAAGGTTTTTCCAATTCGATGATCTCCCAAATATGTTCCCAAAATACAGGCTCGAAGTATAATTTATCGGCCATATCAAAATCAGTAGAAACTGTTTCTGGATTACAGTTTACCATGATTGATTCAAAACCACATTCTTTAATTGCTAATAAACCATGAACACAGCAATAATCGAATTCTATTCCTTGACCAATTCTGTTGGGGCCACTGCCTAAAACAATAATTTTTTTCTTTTGAGAAGGGATAGATTCGTTGGAGTTGAGAGTTGGAGTCATTTTCAAGTAGAATTGCGCAAAATTAGGGTTACTGATTAATTTATAGGTTATTTTTTCTAAAAAAGATCAATATGCTTGTCTGGAGCATATGATTTGTCTTTATTTATAAACAATTCCGTTTTTCATTACCCATTTTACATTGCCTAAAATTTTGATATCGTCTAAAGGATTTCCTTTAACAGCAATGATATCAGCAAATGATCCTTGTTTTATTTCTCCAATTTTATTATTCATCCCAAGTAAATCAGCAGCATTTATAGTAGCAGTTTGGATAGCTTGCAAATTACTCATTCCATATTGTACCATGAATTCAAAATCTTTAGATTGAGGTATGCTCCAGTCGTAACCGCCAATATCAGTTCCATAGGCAATAGGTACACCTGCTTTTAATGCTTTTCTAAATAATTCTGGTTCTGATTGTACAAATTGAAGATGAATGGGGCTACCGAGCTTTGCTCTGCCCTCGGCTACATAATCGTTTACATAAATTGTTGGGCACCAGTATACTTTTTTTTCTGCCATCAATTTCAAGCATTCATCATCCATCCCAAAACCATGTTCTATACTACTGGCTCCCGCATTGATAGATGCTATTACTCCATCTCTTGTAACAGCATGCGCAGCTAATTTTTTTCCAGACCGAATGGTTTCATCACCAATTGCTGTTATCTCTTCCTTGGTAAAATTGGGCAAACTTTTATAACTACCGTCTGCTTGCTTGGTGTAGGCTCTATCGGCATATATTTTTATCCAATCTGCTCCACGCTCAATCTGAGAACGAACCGCTCTTCTTCCTTCATCTGCTCCAGTTATTTCTTGTAA
>JAYVRC010000170.1:0-2436 GCA_043776615.1 Sphingobacteriia bacterium | reverse complement strand
ACCGATATACCAGTTATTGGGGAGGTAAGTCATTTAGATGGTAGCGATGAGTTAGTGGTAAATAAATCGAGGTCAATGATTGCGGAACAATTTAGAATTATTAGATCAAATCTTCAATTTTTATTGCCAGTTACAAAAGATACTAAGGCAAAAACTTTTTTAATTGCTTCTACTATTAGTGGAGAAGGTAAATCATTCATCAGTACCAATTTAGCTGGTGTATTGGAATTAACTGGGAAAAAAGTGGCATTGTTAGAATTTGATTTGCGAAAGTTAAAAAGTTTAAAAGTCATTAAAAACGAAGAGTTCAATAAAGGAATTACTAACTTTTTAATAGGGCAAACCGATGATATCAATGATCTAGCATACTATATAGATGAATTCCCCAATTTACACGTCTATAAAACTGGGCCTCTTCCTCCTAATCCTTCCGAGTTAATGATTGGAGATAGGATGGATATATTGTTTGAGAAGTTGAAAGAGAGTTACGATTATATAGTAATTGATTCGGCACCTGTTGGGTTGGTAAGCGATGCATTTGCTTTAGATAAATATACCGACTCAACCATTTATATTTTCCGACAACGCTATAGTTTAAAAAAGCAAATCGATTTTGTAAATGAATTAAAAAATTTAGGAAAATTAAAAAATATTGTATTGGTAGTAAATGATATTAACCCAAGTGGAAAGTATGGGTATTATGGATATGGCTATACTTATGGTTACCGATACAATTATGGTTTAGGTTTTTATTATGGCGATAAAAATTATGGCTATTTTAGCAAGGGCAATAAAGGAAATGGTTATTTTGATGAGGGTAAAAAAAGTTTTTGGTCAAAATTATGGGGCAAGAAATAGCTAAGGAACAACTGCAAAAAGATGATGATAACTGGTCTGAAATAATAGGACCAAGTAATGGTTTATTCGATTTAAATCTTAAAGAAGTATGGAGGTATAGAGATTTGTTGATTATGTTTGTTCGTAGAGATTTTGTTGCAACATACAAACAAACCATACTTGGTCCTTTGTGGTTTTTTATTCAACCGTTATTTACTACAATAACTTTTGTTGTTGTATTTGGGAATATTGCTAAAATTTCAACTGATGGAGTGCCGCAAGTATTGTTTTATTTATCGGGATTAACATTGTGGAATTATTTTGCGGATTGTTTAAATAAAACAGCTACGGTGTTTAGAGACAATGCAGGCATATTTGGTAAAGTATATTTTCCCCGATTAATTATTCCGTTGTCTATTGTAGTATCTAATTTGGTACGCTTTGCCATACAGTTTGCCTTATTTGGCGCTATTTGGTGTTGGTTTTTGTACAAAGGAAATATACAACCCAATTTGTATATACTATTAACTCCTTTGTTGGTAGTTTCAATGGCAACAATGAGTTTGGGTTTGGGATTAATTATAACAGCGCTTACTACCAAGTACCGCGATTTGGTTTTCTTACTCACATTTGGTGTTCAGTTATTAATGTATGCCACACCTATAATTTATCCTATGAGTGCATTGCCCCCCAAATATGCTTTCATTATCAACGCCAATCCTTTATCGGCAATTGTAGAAACGTTCAGGTTTGCATTTACAGGAACAGGAATATTTAGTTGGATACATTTATTGTACAGTGCTGTTTTTTCAGTTATTGTTTTAGCTATTGGCACTTTGGTTTTTAATAAAGTAGAAAAGTCCTTTATGGATACTGTTTAATATGAGTAGTACCGTTATTAAAGTAGAAAATATCTCCAAACAATATCGCTTGGGCGATGTGGGTACTGGCACTATTAGTCATGACTTAAATAGGTGGTGGGCAAAGCTGCGAGGTAAAGAAGATCCTACATTACAATTGGGTGAAGTAAACGACAGAAGCAAAGCTGGAGATAGCGATTATGTATGGGCATTGAAGGACATTAATTTTGAAGTAAAGGCTGGCGAAGTGTTGGGTATCATTGGTAGAAACGGAGCGGGTAAAAGTACTTTGTTAAAAATATTGTCTAAGACAACTCAACCAACTACAGGTAGTGTAAAACTAAAAGGTAGAGTAGCTAGTTTGTTGGAGGTAGGCACAGGCTTTCATCCAGAACTTTCGGGGCGAGATAATATTTTTTTGAATGGCGCTATTTTGGGAATGACTAAAAAAGAAATACAATCTAAGTTCGATGAGATTGTTGATTTTAGTGGTGTTGAACGGTATATAGATACTCCTGTAAAACGATATAGCAGTGGCATGTATGTGCGTTTGGCATTTGCAGTAGCGGCCCATTTAGAACCAGAAATTTTAATTGTTGATGAAGTGTTGGCAGTGGGCGATGCTGAGTTTCAAAAAAAGTGTTTGGGTAAAATGAAAGATGTGAGTGTTAATGAGGGGAGAACAGTATTGTTTGTAAGTCATAATATGAGCGCAATACAAGGATTGTGTAATCAAGCT
>JAYVRC010000169.1:0-9457 GCA_043776615.1 Sphingobacteriia bacterium | reverse complement strand
GGTTGATTAAGCACAAAATCCATTTTAGGTTTTATATCATTATTTTCTTCATATCTCCAATCGCGAAATAAATTTTTCCCAAATCCGTCTCTAGTTGTAGATTTTAGAAAACGTGCAGGAATAATTTGATCGGTATCAATGTTTTCCATTTGCAGTGGAACAAAACGACTTTGTATTTTTTGTAATGGTTTCATTTTAAAAAATTAATTTCTACATCATTTCTCTCACATCAGTAACTACTCCAGTAATAGCAGCAGCTGCAGCAGTTAAAGGACTGGCCAACAATGTTCTTGCACCAGCACCTTGTCGACCTTCAAAATTTCTATTGCTAGTGCTAATACAATATTCTCCTGCTGGAATTTTATCTTCATTCATTCCTAAACAGGCACTACATCCTGCTTGACGAATTTGAAATCCTGCTTCTGCAAAAACTACATCCAATCCTTCAGAATGAATTTGCTTAGCCACCTGTTGTGAGCCTGGCACAATCATTACATGAATATTACTATTTTTCTTTTTGCCTTTTATTAATGCAGCCACTTCTCTTAAATCTTCAATTCTAGAATTAGTGCAACTTCCAATAAAAATATATTTTATGGGCATTCCTAATAAAGAAGCACCACTTTCTAAACCCATATATTTTAATGCTTTGATAATATTATTTCTTTCTCCTTCATCCGGTATAGTATCTGTTACTGGAATTGTTCCATTGATAGCAATACCTAATCCGGGGTTGGTACCATAGGTAATCATAGGTTGAATATCTGCTGCATTAATATTTATCTCATCGTCAAATATTGCATCGTTGTCTGAATATAAATGATTCCATTGTGCTAATTGCTTACTCCAATCATCTCCTTTAGGGGCAAATGCTTTTCCTTTGATATAATTAAATGTAGTTTCATCGGGCGCAATCAAACCACCCCTTGCACCCATTTCGATACTCATATTACAAATGGTCATTCGAGCTTCCATAGATAAAGCCTTAATACTACTACCCGCATACTCTACAAAATATCCTGTAGCACCACTTGCCGATATTTTTGCAATGATGTATAAAATAATATCTTTTGATACTACTCCTTTTTGCAACTTACCTTCAATATTAATGCGCATTGTTTTGGGCTTAGTTTGCAAAACACATTGTGTTGCAAAAACCATTTCTACTTCACTAGTACCAATACCAAATGCAATGGTACCAAAAGCTCCATGGGTTGAAGTGTGGCTATCACCACATACAATTGTCATACCCGGCTGGGTAATACCAAGTTCTGGTCCAATTACATGAACAATGCCTTGATACGGATGCCCTAAACCATATAATTCAACCCCATGCTTGCTACAATTATCAATTAATTGCTGCACTTGCGTTCGCGAAAGTTCATCTTTAATTGGTAAATGTTGATTAAGTGTAGGTACATTATGGTCGGCCGTTGCAATAGTTTGTTTAGGACGAAACAATTCAACTCCCCTATCTTCAATTCCTTTAAAAGCTTGCGGACTAGTTACTTCATGAATAAAGTGCCTATCAATATAAAGAACTGAGGGTCCATCATTTATTTTTTCAACTACATGATTATCCCAGATCTTATCAAATAATGTTTTTGCCATTGAATAAATATTATGCAATTACTTTTTCAGAAATATATACTTCAGCCATTTGTTGCAAATCTACTTCAACTACTTCTTTTTTACAATCAGCAATAGTTACAAAGGTTTGGTACAATTCGTCTATATCATTTCTATTAAATTCGTATCCTAATTTTTGAAACCTATAAGCCAATGCGCTTCTTCCGCTGCGAGCTGTTAGTACAATTTTGCTACCATCGGCCCCTACTTTTTCGGGATTAATAGTTTCATAAGTTTGTGCATCTTTTAAAAATCCGTCCTGATGAATTCCAGAAGAATGAGAAAAAGCATTAGATCCAACAATTGCTTTATTTGGCTGAACAGGCATTCTAAATATTTCAGATACTTCTCTACTCAACGGGTTCAGCATTTCTGTTTTAATATTTGTGTTCAAACCTAAATGTTTATGTTGCTCAATAATCATCACTACTTCTTCTAATGAGGTATTACCGGCTCTCTCTCCCAATCCGTTAATGGTGCATTCTATTTGTCTTGCTCCATTAATTACTCCGCTTATGGAGTTGGCAGTAGCTAAACCAAGATCATTATGGCAGTGACAAGATAGAATTGCTTTATCGATATTGGGAACATTATTCATGAGAAAAGCAATTTTTTCTCCATACTGATAAGGTAAACAATAACCAGTGGTATCAGGAATATTAACCACTGATGCACCTGCTTTAATTACCGCCTCAACAATAAGAGCAAGGTATTCATCATCGGTTCTTCCGGCATCTTCTGCAAAAAATTCTACATCATCCGTAAAATTTCTTGCCCATTTAACTGCTTGTATAGCCCTCGCTAATATATCTTCTTGGGTAGTGTTAAACTTTCCTTTGATATGAAATGCTGAAGTTCCTATCCCTGTATGAATTCTTGGGCGAACAGCATATTTAAGTGCTTGAGCAGCTACTTCAATGTCTTTCTGAACCGCACGGGTTAATCCGCACACTGTTGCTTTTTTAATCACTTTTGAAATCTGACTAACAGATTCAAAATCGCCGGGACTAGATATTGGGAATCCAGCCTCAATTACATCAACTCCCAATTCTTCTAATTGTAAAGCCAGTGATAGTTTTTCTTTGGTGTTTAACTTACATCCTGGAACTTGCTCACCATCACGAAGTGTGGTATCGAAAATAAAAACCTGCTGATCCATAGCCTTCAATTTAATAATAGAGATAAAAAGACAGGCACGTTTAAGTTGCTATTGATTGCCTTTAATAACAACTGTACGGCCTGTCTGTTACGAATTTATAAAGTCTTATCTTCGAAAAAGAATCAAAATTGATTCAATTTTACATTGTGTAAACTGCTAAAATTTATACAAAACCCTTACCAGTATTGGTTTTTGATACAAACAAACTACGATGCCCAACCGTAATACAGATGCACTATTTCAGCTCGTTCAATCGATGGAAAGGGCCGAAAAGCGCAATTTTAAGTTATATATCAACCGAAATTCGGGTACTAGCAATTTAAAAGTGGTGCAATTATTTGATGCGTTAGATAAAATGAAGCAATACGATGAGATGGTTTTATTAGCAAAAAATTCATCAATTAAAAAGCAACAACTCTCTAACCTGAAAGCACATTTATACCAAGAAATTCTTACTAGTTTACGATTATTAAAACAGGAAGAAAATATAGACCTCCAATTACACGAACAATTAGATTTTGCGAGAATTCTTTACAATAAAGGACTTTATCTACAAAGTTTAAAAATGCTTGATAGAATAAAAGAGCTTGCGAAAGCTAATAATCAAGTAACCTATATACAACAAGTATTGTTTTTAGAAAAGAAAATAGAGGGCTTGCATATTACTAGAAGTATGCAAAATAGGGCAGAAATATTGTGCAATGAAGTAGATGAGACCAATACACGGCTAGAAATAATAAGTACACTATCTAATATTGCTTTGTTATTATATGGTTGGTATATTAAAAATGGATTGGCTAGAAATGAAGCAGACAAAATAGCACTAGAGCAATATTTTAAAAACCCGGTTTTCAATGAATCTCAATTCTACAAAGGGTTTTATGAGCGATTATATCTCTACCAATGCCATTGCTGGTATGCATTTATAAATCAAGATTTTCTAAATTATTATAGGTATACCCAAAAATGGGTGGATATATTTCATGCTGAACCTAAAATGATTGAAATAGAAACGGCCCACTATATAAAAGGTATGCATAATTTATTATCGGCACATTTTGATTTACGCAACTATAAAAAATTTAATGAAACTATTATTGTGCTAGAGAACTTTATTAATTCATCAATAGTTCAAGAAAACAAGAATAACCTCATTCAAACATTTACTTATTTATACACTGCCAAGTTGAATAAGCATTTTATGGAAGGCACATTTACAAAGGGGCTTTATTTAATAC
This sequence comes from Sphingobacteriia bacterium, assembly GCA_043776615.1. Taxonomy (GTDB): domain Bacteria; phylum Bacteroidota; class Bacteroidia; order Chitinophagales; family Chitinophagaceae; genus Sediminibacterium. Next base: position 5,431 of record JAYVRC010000169.1, on the reverse strand, counting down.
CAGCAATTGAAGCTAAATTAAAAGAGTATGATTTATATCTTGATAGGCATAGAATTTTAGTTTTTTATTACAAATTTGCCTCTTTACTTTTTGGAAGTGGCGACAATGAAAGGAGCATCGATTATTTAACTAAAATAATTAATTTAAGAGTAGATTTAAGAACCGACTTGCAATGCTATGCTCGATTACTACATTTAATTGCACATTATGAATTGGGAAATTTTGATTTATTAAAATATTTATTAAAATCGGTTTATCGTTTTATGGCTAAAATGCAGAATTTAAGTACAGCAGAAGAAGCCATGTTTAGTTTTTTAAGGAATGCTTTTAATGAGTCTCCTAAAAAATTGCAACCAATGTTTGAAGCATTACTCTCAAAATTACAATCCTTATCAAACGATCCATTAGAAACAAGGGCATTTATGTATTTAGATATTATATCTTGGTTAGAAAGTAAGATTCAACAAAAGCCAGTGCAGACAATTATAAGGCAGAAGTTTTTAGCAGCGGTGAGGGGGAAGTGAGTTTATCGAACTAAGTCATTGGTTTATAAGGTATATAAAATTTATAATATGTATTTATATTAACAATAAATAACTTAATAACTTAAAATACCCTTTCCAATGGGAAAAACAATTTTCATTGAACAACCCTCATCAGGAAATGATTCAACTAATATTGTTCCATTAAACAATTCAACCCTACTGGTAATATTATATATTCCTATACCACTTTTTTGTATTGTAGGATTAAAGCCAATTCCATCATCTGAAACGGTTAAAAAAACATGCTGAATATCTCTTCTCAATTCAATTTTACAATATTTGGCGTTTGCATGTTTTAAAACATTACTCATTGCTTCTTGTACAATTCTAAAAATACTCAATTTAAAATCATACTGAATATCATCTTCAATAAAATTATCGGAATCAAATATCAAGTCAATCTCTTTTACAGCAGCTACATCATCAAGAATACTATCAATCGCTTTGATTAATCCAAAATCTTTAATCAAAGGGGTAACTAAATTTTGTGTTAGCTTTCGTATATCTTCAATTGCATTTAAAATAAAATTAGAAGATTGCCGTAATAAATCCGACCCGCCTTCTTGTTTTTTTTCGGCAGAAGCAATATACATCATCGCCACAGTGAGCTGCTGATTTACATTATCATGTAATTCTCTACTGATTTCATATTTTTCTTTTTCTTGGGCTATAATTACGGCTTCTGCAATTTCTTTTTGCTTTAAAACTCTCTCCTCCTCTAGCTTTTGCTCCATGGCAATTCTAGTTTTTAAAATATTCTCTAAGTTCCTTTTTCTTTCAATACTATATTGAATTGATTTTGCAAGAAGCTTCTCCTCAAACTCACCTTTTACTAAATAATCTTGCGCACCTCTCGACATAGTTTCTAATGCCATTTCCATATCTGAAAGTCCGGTTAATACAATAATGGGTACATCAGATGCAATTTGATTGATATGAGTAAATGAATCTATGCCCACACTATCAGTTAATGATAAATCTAATAAAATTAAATCGGGTTTATGATCAGCTAATACTTTTACTGTTTCGGCAAAACTAACAGCACGCAGAATAGTATTGAAGTGTAGTCTAGTTTTCCACAATAAGCCCTCCAGTACAAATAAATCTGCTGGATTGTCTTCTACAACAAGAATGGTTAACAAAGTTGATTCATTAGGCATATATTCTTTCAAAAGTATCTTTAAATTTTTCCATTACCACTTTTCTTTTTAAACTCATTTTAGGAGTCATTTCTCCTGTTTCAATTGACCATTCTCTTGGCAGCAATTCAAATTTTTTGATTTGTTCTACATGATTAAAAAATTGATTAAAGCTTTCTACCAACTCTCTGTACAACTCTAATACTTTAGGATGATGGACTACATCTTCATTGGTTGTATAAGGTATTCCTTTTTCTCTCATCCATTCCTTTAGAGTAGCAAATGATGGAACAATAAATGCTCCAACAAATTTCTTTTCAGCACCTACTATCATAATTTGCTCAATAAAGGGGCTCTCTTTTAATTTATTTTCGATAGGTTGTGGGGCTACATATTTTCCTCCCGAAGTTTTAAATAATTCTTTTTTACGGTCTGTAATTTTCAAAAAATAATTCTCATCCCAAACACCAATATCACCAGTTAGCAACCAGCCATCTACAACAGTTTCTGCAGTTAGGTCGGGGCGTTTATAATACCCTTTCATTACACAAGGACCACTAACCAATATCTCACCATCTTCGGCAAGTTTAACGTTTATACCATTAATAGGCGGCCCTACTGTTCCAAATTTTGTACCACCTTTTTCTTTTCTGTTAACACAAATAACAGGACTATTTTCTGTAGGTCCATAGCCTTCAAAAACCTTTACTCCAGCAGCATTAAAAATGCGCAAAAGCTTTACTTGACAAGCAGCTCCTCCTGTAATAATATAAGAAATATTCCCTCCAAGTCCTTCACGCCATTTTGAAAAAACGAGTTTATTGGCAATGGCCAATTGTATATTGTACCAGAATCCACCACTTATTCTATTATCGTATTTTTCTGCTAATGCAACTGCCCAGAAAAATATTTTTCTTTTTATACCAGTCAATTCTGATCCCTTGGCCATTATTTTTTCAAATACTTTTTCTAATAACCGAGGCACAGTAGTAAAACATTCTGGCTTTATTTCTTTTAAATTATCTCCAATAGTTTCTAAATTTTCGGCATAATAAATACCAATTCCACTAAACAAATAAATATAAGAACATGTTTTTTCGAAAATATGATTCAATGGAAGAAAACTTAACGCTTTTGCATTAGCTGCATCTTCAAAAGGAAAACTTTCTTTTGATAATCTCACATTAGAACAAAGATTTTTATGAGTAAGCATCACACCCTTTGGTGTTCCAGTTGTACCAGAAGTATAAATAATAGTAGCAACTTGTTCTTCTGGAATTGTTTTCTTTATCTCAGTTACCTTATGGAGTAATTCACTGTAAGCTAAATCGCCAACTTCAGTCCAATGTTTTGCACCCGGTATTTTGTCAAATGTATAAACTTCTTTAATAGAAGGAACTTTTTCTAAAAGGCTATTTATCTTTTGTAATAATTCATCATTTGCTACAAAAATATATTTAACCGCAGCGTCATTTAAAATAAAAATTAATTCTAAGGGATTGGTAGTTGGATAAACTGGAACTATAATTGCACCAATTTGTTGTACGGCTAAATCAGTAAATATCCATTCTGGGCGATTATTACTAATGATGGCTATTTTGTCGCTACCTTCTGGAGTAAAATCATTTCCAGATACGCCTAATTGCAATAAGCCTGCACTAAACTTGTTTACTATATTAATAGATTCTTCAGTACTGTAATTTTTCCAGGCGCCATTTTCTTTGGCTACCATCATATCATTTTTGGGGAAATGCGATAGTTGGTGTTCTAAACAATCGAATAAGCGACTATAATTCATATGCTTTCGTTATATGGATTTTCAATTTACTAAAATAAATACAAACAAAGAACAATCAATTAAAATAGAAGGATTGTTTATTGGAATCTAGTTATTTAGAATAATACTGCGCTTCTGAAATTTTAAAAACCCTGCTTTGTTGAAATAACTGAAATTGATTAAATTCATCAACATGATTTTGTTGCCAAACCGAAAAAGCGTTTTCACTAAATGCATTTGCCAATAACCATTGATTGTAAGCCGATAGCATATTTTTGGTAGCTAAGTATTGCCAATGATCAAACAGCCTATATGGAAAGCTTATTGATCCATTAGTAAACCATTTTGCTAAGAATAATTGCTTTACTTCAGTTAACTGTTCAGCTGAAGTTAAATTGGTAGTATTACTGTTGACTTCTTTAAAGATAGCAATCACTTTTTGCTCAAATAGTGAAAGCTCGGTTGCTGATAATTGTAACTTTTTATTATCAGCTTTAAACAAGTTTTTATAAGCAACTAACAAAGTATTTTTTACTTCATTTGTTTTTACAGAATAGCTTTCGAGGTTTACAAACAGTTCTCCATACAATATGATTCTTATATAATTTTGTTGATCACTATAAAATTTAATTGCATTATAATAATTTCCGCTAAAATTAGGATCAAGCTCGATTCCTTTCTCCCATTGAATAATAGCCTCTTTGGTATTTTTTTCTAAAGCCAAGCTCTCTCCATATTCATTATACATTACACCACCTTTAGGAAATTTATTTAACGCAACCTTATATAGCTTATTCGCTTCCTTATAAGACGCTATAGATTTATAGGATAACCCAAGTATCTGAAAAGCTTGTTGATCTGCATCATCCATTTCAATCACTATTTTTCCTGTTTCAATGGCTTTTGCAAAATCTCTTTGTAAAAAATAAGCGAAGGAAAGATTTTTTAGTAGCTCCATATTTAATGGATCCGTTTGCCTTGCTTTTAGCAATGAAGCAACGGCATTGTCAAAATCACCTTGCTGCATAAACACTTTAGCATTCTCCTGTAACTGCTTTACGGTATGCGTTTGAGCAGTAATTGATCCAAAAAAAACAAGACCAATAAAAATAATCAATAATTTTTTCATTGGTAGTAAATTAGTCTGATATCAAATTAGTCAATAAGCCATCGCGTAACTTTGGTTCGAACCAAGTAGTTTTGGGAGGCATTACATTACCACTATCTGCTATAGTAAATAATTGATTGATAGTAACAGGATACAAACTAAAAGCTGCTACCATTTCGCCACTATCCACTCTTTGTTCTAAAGCTGCTAAGCCTCTAATTCCGCCAACAAAATCAATTCTCTTGTCGGTCCGCTGGTCCATGATTCCTAAAATTGGTGCAAGAATTTTTTCTTGTAAAACACTAATATCTAAAACACCAATTGGATCATTGGTATACGTACCTTCTTTAGCAATTAATTGATACCACTGAGCTCCAACATATAAACCTAATGTATGCAATTGCTCTGGACGATAAGTTTGCTTGCCCATTAATTTTACTTCGAAAGAGTTGCCGAGTACTACTAAAAATTGTTCTACAGTTAATCCATTCAAATCTTTTACAACACGGTTATAATCCATGATGTACAATTGATTGGAAGGAAATAAAGTAGTTAAAAAATAATCAGTTGCTGGTGTTGCCTTAGCACCTAAATCGGCCCTTACTTTAGCTGCAGATGCAGCTCTATGATGCCCATCTGCTATATAAGTGCAAGGAACTTCATCATTAAAAATTTTCGTAATTTCTGCTATAACATTTGAATCACTTACTATCCAAATGGTATGCTGTATGCCGTCTTCGGCAACAAAATCATATGCTTCAGATTTTGTCGATTTCCACTTTTCAATTACTGCATCGATATTGGAATTTTGTCGATAAGCTAAGAAGACATTACCCGTTTGAGCACCTGATATTTTGATATG
>JAYVRC010000168.1:0-2440 GCA_043776615.1 Sphingobacteriia bacterium | reverse complement strand
AAGCCACGCTGCTTTCCTTTTTCCTCATGATGGTTTTTATCTTGTTAGGCGGACTTTACACATCCATTGACAGTATGCCCGAATGGGCAAAATGGATTACTCGTTTCAATCCTGTTTCGTACTTTATAGAAGTAATGAGGATGGTGGTGTTGAAAGGAAGTTCACTAGCAGATATTAAGTATCATTTGCTAAAGATGTTTGGCTTTGCGTTGGTTTTTAATGGATGGGCAGTGTATAGTTATAAGAAGAGAAGTTGATTATTGGATATCTATGTTCTGATACAAATAATTTTCTCATTAAGTAATACAAACAAAGATAATTATCGCAGAAAGCCTATTAAGCAGCGTAAATTAATTTAGAAAACAATATCAAAATGGGAAAAACTAATTTGAATAAAGAGGGTAGTTTCGTTGTAAGGGAATCTGTTGGATTAAATTTTATTTATGCTGTCTTTTTTGGCAAACATATTAAATTTTTCTTGAGGTAAAAAGCCTCTAATTGGCGACTTTTTACTTTGAAAAACAGACATTTTGATTTGAACTATAGGTTTTATGCTTACAATAGCAGGCTATCTACTTTTAGAAATTTAGCTTTGACTTAATAGTTGGTTAGTTTATAACTCGCTTAGTCTAAGTGATTCTACGGAACCCCCTTCAAGTCGAGAGAAACAAATCATTTGGATTCCTTGGAAGCAAGGTACTTTTTCCTGTCTTTAATAAATAAATCATAGCTCAATGTGAGTGCAGGGAAACCACTGACTCCACCTCCTATTGTAATTGTTTTACAGCCTTTGTAATCGTAGCATCTGTATATATCCTTTAAAATCCCATCATTAATTACAATCATAAAGGCAAATTCATGTAAAGGCTTTTTTGCTATACTGTTAAATACTTTAAAATGCTTTACAGATTGTCCCTTTACGCATCCCTTGCAAATACTATCATTTACCGTAACGGTAAAGTCATTAAAAGCATGTCTTGCAAATTCATCAAACATGCCGTGCAATTGAGCAAGGAAAGTATATTTCTCTTTATCTTCAAACACGTCATCTTCATGCATGTAGGGCTCAAAGATGGAAGCATCTAATTTTAAGCAACTTTCAATAAACTTATCAATAATGATTTGCGAATATGGGATATTCTGTTTTTGAATAAACTTTGAAGATGTTGTAAGATGTATAGTGTTCATTTAATTGGGTTTATAATTTGATTGAATATTTGAAGTTAAATCAAAATTAATAGAGACTGTATTAGTAACCCATACAGGCTTCTCTTTAGTACCTATATTTTCACTTTTAATATTAGTAGTGTAAGTATTAAGTATATATTCTCTAAATGTATCAGCTACTTGTTTAGTTACATAGTTACCATTTTCATCAGCACTAATCATTAGAACAGATTTATTAGCTTTAGTAAGACTAATATTATAATTGCCTCTTAAATCATCTAATATAGAAACAGGATTTTTATCTCTTTTAGTTATATATGGAACTCTAAGTAAATCAAAGAAAGTTTTTTTTCAGCCTCATTATAAGGACTAATTTTATTTTCATACCAAGTTTGAAGAGAACCAGTTTGTTTACCTTCTCTTGTTTTTATTCCATTAGTTGCTCCGTAAAATATAGTACCATCATTATTTATAACTAAATACCCTAAATTTTTATCTTTTCTACTATAAATTCTACTGTTTGCTATTCCACTAACAGCATCTTCTGTAAGATTAGCTTTACCAAATGGTTTACTAGAATGTCCATGCACTCTAGCAAATTGATTTAGGTAATCTTTTAAATCTCCGGGTTTGGGTCATTTCATTTAAGATTTGCCCGTCGATAATTTTCTTTGACTCATCCAAAAATTTTCTTATTGAGACGCCTACCTTTAACTCTATATGCATTACATAACCAATGTCATAAAGCATATCAGAATGTGTAGTTTTATGGGTTGTTCTTTGAAGTGAAAAATCGGGCTAGTTTGCAGGTCACTTTTCGATATTCTGAATGCTTGTTCTATTTTATAGAGTTCGTGGTAACGCTCTATAATCTTGTTGTCTGCAACAGATGCTTCCAAATTGGTATAATAGCCTTTGATGCCCAGCAGCTTCTTGGTTTTCTCAATAAGCACTAAGCTCAATGGCTGCTTGAATTTTAATCTTAACTCACCAAAGTCCCAACATCCATTCCCTGCACTACCTGAAGCAATGTACCAGGTGTATTCATATCAAATACTATGATGGGCAAATTGTTTTCCTGGCACAAAGTAAAAGCGGTCATATCCATCACTTTCAAATTTTTGGAAATTACATCGCTAAATGAAATTTTTTCAAACCTTACCGCAGTTGGATCTTTTTCAGGGTCGGAAGTATAAATGCCATCCACTCTTGTCCCTTTTAATATAACATCTGCTTTAATTTCTATTGCCCTTAACGATCCGGCAGTATCTGT
>JAYVRC010000167.1:0-2447 GCA_043776615.1 Sphingobacteriia bacterium | reverse complement strand
CCCTCTAAATTAGGGCTGCAAGTTCAAGATACTGAAGATGGAAAAGGAATAAAAGTTTTAGAAGCTAATGAAATGATGGCAGCAGCTAAAGCAGGAATTAAAAAAGGCGATTTTATAACAGCTGTAGAAGGAAAAGCAATAGTCTCCGTAGATGAATTGCAAGAAAAAACCAAAGAATTAAAAGATGGCGATTCTTTAAAATTAACAATAGAAAGAAATGGAAAACAGCAAGTGATAGAAGTTAAAATTCCTAGAAAATTAAAAACAGCAAATTTATAAATTTAATTACTTAGCAAGAACCAGCCGTACCCAAACAGGTACGGCTTTTTAAATGTTATATCTCATCCAAATAGTGGAAGAAAGAAGCTACAAGATTAAATAGTTAGCTATTTTTGCACTTAATGATAAATGCAGGCAAATACGAAGCAGTAATTGGCTTAGAAGTTCATGCTCAACTTTCTACAAACAGTAAGTTATTTTGTGGAGATAGTATTGCTTTTGGAGCAGAACCAAATACGCATATAAGCCCAATTACCATGGGGCACCCCGGAACTTTACCAAAAACGAATAAAACAGCTATAGAATATGCTATCAAAATGGGCTTAGCTTGTGGGTGTGAAATTGTTCAAACTAATTATTTTGCTAGAAAAAATTATTTCTATCCCGACCTGCCAAAGGGTTATCAAATATCCCAACATACCACTCCCATTTGCAAAGGCGGGAAAGTGAAAATTAAAACAAATGATGGAGTCCGTTATATTCAATTAAATAGAATTCATTTAGAAGAAGATGCAGGCAAAAGCATTCATGATATTGATGATGAAAATACGTGTATTGATTTAAATCGTGCTGGTACTCCTTTAATTGAAATTGTAACAGAACCAGCTATTTATTCTGCAGAAGAAGCATGGCAATATGTAACTGAAATTCGTAAGTTGGTTAGATGGCTCGATATCTGTGATGGCAATATGGAAGAAGGAAGTTTGAGATGTGATGCTAATGTATCCATCCGCTTAAGGGGAGAAAAGGTTTTAGGCACAAAAGTAGAAGTGAAGAATTTGAACTCAATCAGAAATGTTAAAAAAGCTATTGAAGTTGAAATTAATCGTATGATTGAAGAAGTAGAAAAAGGAAATATCATTAAACAACAAACCAGGAGTTTTGATGCTACAAATGATACTACATTTTCTTTGCGAGATAAAGAAGAAGCAAATGATTACCGATATTTTCCAGACCCCGATTTGCCTGCATTTGTATTAACTAATGAATACATACAAAGCATTGAAAAGTCATTACCTGTATTGCCAGAAAACTTGTTTAACCGATACCAACATGAATATGAGTTAAGCAATTATGATGCTGCACAACTAAGTGAGGATAAAGCAACTGCCAATTATTTTGAACAGGTGATCCAACATACTAATTTGTATAAATCAGCAGCCAATTGGATGCTTGGACCCATTCGTCAAATTTTAAATGCACAACAAAAAGAGTTCAGTGATTTTAATTTGCATCCAAAGCTTTTAGTTGAATTATTACAAATGGTAGAAGATGGGAAAGTTAATTTTTCGGTGGCAGCAGCAAAAATTTTACCAGTATTAATTGAAAGGAATGAAAGCCCTCTAACTATAGCAGAAGAATTACAATTAATGCAGGTTAGCAATACAGAAGAATTAGCTACATGGATAGATGAAGCTTTAAATGCAATGCCCGATAAAGTTGCAGAATACAAAAATGGTAAAAAAGGTTTAATAGGTTTATTTGTTGGAGATGTTAAAAAAAGAAGCAAAGGCAAAGCAGATCCAAAAATGGTAACACAATTATTAGAAGAAAAATTAAAATAATTAAATGAAAAAAGTATCAGTAGTATTAATTGGAGTAGTTATGTTTGTAGCTGCTTGTCAGCAAAAGAAGTATGGTGGATTTACAGTAAATGGAACTATCAAGAATGCTGTCTCAACTAAAGTATTTTTGGAAGAACTTCCTTTTGGAGGAGAAAACCCAATTGTATTAGATTCTGGCAGTATTGAAAAAAATGGCAACTTTTCATTAAAAGGAATTGGAAGAGAAGAAGGCTTGTATAGATTAGTGTTAGAGAATGGTCCGGATGTATTAATGGTAAATGATAATGATATCATTGAGGTTGCATTAGATGTTAATAAATACACAGACTATAAAATTACTGGATCTAAAGCCTCAGAAAGTTTACATAGCTTGTTTGAAAATTACAAGAAACAAGATGCAGCTTTATATGCCATTTTCAATCAAATTGATACGCTTCAAAAGAAACCAGGTAACGATAGTTTGTTAACTATTGCTAAAGCGGAAAGAGAATCGCAGATTAAAAATATGAATACTACCATTCGTAGTTTTATAAAGGAAAGTAAAAGTCCGGCTGCAAAATATTATGCCATTGGTATGGCATCTCGCACTTTAAATGCAGACGA
>JAYVRC010000166.1:0-2450 GCA_043776615.1 Sphingobacteriia bacterium | reverse complement strand
CGAAGTTCATTCCAAAAATTCCTCCAATCACTGTTGCTGGTGCTAATAAACAAGTAACTATCGCCATAACCTTCATCACTTCATTCATTTTTAAATTTACATTACTAAGGTATAGGTCTTGAAGGTTAATCATCATATCACGATAGCTTTCTGCTAGTTCATTGGCCTGCACAATATGATCGTATACATCTTTAAAATATTTAGTATGCCTATCTTCTAGTAAATCACTTTCGCTTCTAATGAATCCATTTACCAATTCTCTAACAGGGGAAAGATTACTTTTTAATACAATTAATTCTTTTCTTAGTGAATTAATTTCTGCTAATGATCTTTTATGGGTAGTTCTAATAATTCTATCCTCAAGAAATTCAATGCGCTTTCCAATTTTTTCCATTACTAGATAGTAATTGTCTACAATCATATCTATTAAAGCATAACATAGATAATCGGCAGATCTCAATCTGAGTTTACTTCCATTTATTCTCAATTTATCTCTTATAGGGTTGAATACATCTCTATTTGCATCTTCCTGAAAAGTGAGAATAAAATTGCGCCCTAGGATAATGCTTATTTGTTCTGCTTCAACAGTGCCGGTAGTATCATTAAAATAAAGCATATTCAATAATCCAAATAATATATTATCCATTTCATCCATTTTAGGACGCTGATCGATGCTTAATATATCTTCAATTATAAGATTATGAACACCAAAGTGATTGCAAATATTTTCAACATCTAATTTTCTAATTCCATCAACATTAATCCAGCTAATATTATTATTGTCTCTATAAGGAAACGTTGAATCAATTTCTTTAAAAATTTGCTCCTCCACTTTTTCGGGAGAATAATCAAAAACAGATACTTTAATTTCTTCAGCCTCTTCTCTAATGGGAATAACAGTTGGATTAACTTGAAAAATATCCCTAGTACGTTTTGTTTCTAAAAGCGATAAAACATTAAAATATTTGAGGTATTTTGTAGTTGTCATTCTTTGAAGGTAGAAAAATTTGTGTATTCAACTGATTTGTAAATAAGTTTGTGCATGCCTCTATTAGATAAGCCCATAATTACTCCACCATTTTGGCAATTCAATGGTCATTTACAAAGTATTTATCCGAGTTTATTTAGGAAGGTAAACTTTGCTTATACTAGGCGTGAAAGGCTTGAGTTACTAGATGGAGATTTTGTAGATCTGGACTGGTCATGTAATAAAAAGCAACACAATAAAATAGCCATTATTACACATGGATTGGAAGGCGATTCAACCAGGCATTATGTTACCGGAATGGCAAAAATATTTTCAAACAATGGTTATGATGCTTTAGGGTGGAATTGCAGAAGTTGTAGTGGTGAAATGAATCGGTTGGCAAGGTTTTATCATCATGGAGACGCCAGCGATTTGAGGTTCGTAGTTGAACATGCTATTAATTATTATCACTATGATGAAGTTGTTTTAATTGGATTTAGCATGGGTGGAAGTTTAACTTTTAGGGCAGTAGCCGAGGAGCCAATCTGGGTTCCTCAACAAGTAAAATGTGCAATTGGCTTTTCTGTTCCTTGCAGTTTAAAAGGAAGTGTTGATGCTTTATCAAAAGGAGCTAATAAAATTTATAAAAATCGATTTTTAAAAAAATTGGGTGTTAAAATAAAGCAGAAGGCTTTACTATTTCCTGATCAAATAAATGCTGAAGGATATGATTTAATTAATGATTTTATTGGTTTCGATAATCGGTATACCGCACCATTGCATGGGTATAAAAATGCACTTGACTTTTATGAAAGAGCAAGCGTTGGCCCCTTTTTAAAAAACCTTCAAATACCCTCTCTTATTGTTCAAGCAGAGAATGATCCTTTTTTATTACCTAATTGTATACCACAAGAAGAAGCTCAAACAAACCCATTTATTTTTTTAGAAATACCACATAAGGGCGGGCATTGTGGTTTTATGGAAAAGGGACAAGAATATTCTTGGGCCGAAAAAAGAGCACTCCATTTTGCGAAAAAATATTAGCTAAATTATTCCCTTGCTAGATACAAGTTGCATTATTAATGCATAGAGGATTAAGCTTTTTATTTTTTGAGTATAAGTATGTTTTGATGACATCTGTATGCTTTTAAACAATAAAAATAGTAAGAAAATTTGTATTGGCGTATGATCATACTCCGTTGGTTTTAATCAATCAATTGAACTTGTTGTTATGACTAACAAGGAGTTGATTTTGATAGAACTTGCTGAACGAATTACTGAAGCAAGAAAAGAAAAAGGCATGAGTATTCACGGATTGGCCAACTCTGCCGATATAGAATATAGTTTAGTACAAAGAGTGGAAAAAGGAAAAGTGAACCTATCATTTTGTACGCTTGTTGCAATTTCAAGAGGTTTAAATATTGATTTTGATGAGCTGATGAAAGGACTAAAATTTCCCAGTGAACCGTGAAAAAACATTTAG
>JAYVRC010000165.1:0-2452 GCA_043776615.1 Sphingobacteriia bacterium | reverse complement strand
AAATCATATCTTAACATAATTTCATGACTTCCATTATTATACTTAAATGTTTTAACACCATAAGAATAATCAAAGGAATAGCCCACATGAAATTGGCTTGTAACATCAAGTCCAATTAAGCCTCCAAAAGCATCGCCAGTTCTGTACATCACGCCAAGTAATAATTTTTTCACAATAACAAATGATGCTGTAACATCTGCTTGAATAGGTGCTGCAGGAGTTACCTTTACAAATGTTGTAGGTTTAAATTCAAGATTATCAGATAACTTAATCATTGTACCAGCAATAAAGTAATAATGTCTTTGCTCTTTACCAGCCCATGTTGATCCATTAGGAAGATTAACTACCAAATAATTATTTTGTATAATATTTGGGATAGATACTCCTGCATAAAAACGTTCTCTTGAATAATAAGCGCCGAATCCGAAATTTGGATTTATTTTATTGCTTATGTTATTTTGGAACGATGGATCTGCTTGTTGATCTAATTGAAGAGAGTTCAAATCTGCTTGAAATATATTAACACCAGCACTTAAACCTAAAGCTAATTTTGATTTGGTGTTTAGCTTCATGATATAAGCAAAATCAGCAAATACAGCCGTATTATTCGTTGGTCCAATTTTATCATTGGTTACAGATAAACCAAGCCCTAAATGTTCATTTTTTAATGGAGCATGCATGGTTAATGTTTGTACAATTGGTGCACCTTTATAATTTACCCATTGAGATCGATGCAAAGCAGTTACAGATAAAGCATCACGGCTTCCGGCATATCCAGGATTAATTACTAATGTATTATACATATAATGTGTATACATGGGTTCTTGTTGAGCTTGTATCGTCTCCCATCCAAAGGCTAGTATCAATACGACAGCTATTTTTAATGTTTTCATGTTGTTATAGTTTATTTAATAAATGTTTATTTTATAATTTTATTTAGACAGATAAATTGTTCCTTTATAAATAGCTGAACCATCACCTAAATCAAGAATATAGAAGTAAGTTCCCATAGGTAAATCATCACCTCCAATTTTTAGTCCTTTGGTTGATTTTCCACTCCACGTATTTTGATAAGGAGTTGCTTGAAACACTTCACTACCCCAACGATTATAGATAGTAAACGTATTTGATGGATAATTATCTATTCCTCTGATAACAGATAAATCATTTATATTATCACCATTTGGAGAGAATCCTTCTGCAATAAAAAAGTCAGTTGGATATGTTTCGATAGATGATACATTATTAGCCATATTATTATCTGTTTCATTACCGTATACGATAGCTGTATTCACATAATTTCCTCCTGTAATAACATCAGCTGTAATCGTTAATATTTCGGATGTTCCATTATTCATATTTCCAATTACCCATACTCCAGTTGACGGATTATAAGTCCCTGTTGATACTGTTGACGAAACATACGTATATCCACTTTGTAATATCTCTGTTACCGCAACACCAGTTGCATTAGTTGGACCATTGTTAGTTACTGTAATGGTAAATATGACCGAAGTTCCTAAAAATGGATGGAGCTTATTTACTGTTTTAACTATGCTTAAATCAACAAGGCAATTAATCACACTAACTGAAACAGATGAAGGTGCAGAGGTGCAAGTACCATTTGAAACTGTTAATGAATATGTTCCTGCATTTATCAATGAAGCTGATAGAATGGTGGGATTTTGTGAGCTAGAAGTGTATCCATTAGAACTTGTCCAAGAATATGTTCCCCCAGCAATAAATGATGTTGTCAAATTAAGAGGGCTTCCAATACACACAGGAGAATTACTATTTGCAATAGCCGTAAACGATTGAACCACTGTTAATGAAGCATCAATTGAAGTAGCATTTGGTAAACAAGAACCACTTACAACTACATTATAATTTAAAGCAGCATCTGTTAAAGCTACGGGATTAATAATTAAAGATGCAGTAGTTGCTCCTGAAATATTGCCGCCATTTAATATATTAACTAATCCTTTTCTCCATTGATAAGTTAAACTTGTGCCTGTAGCATCTACTGTAAAAGTTGCTGAACTTCCAATACAAGCAGTTTGATTTGATGGCTGTGACGTAATTACAGGTGAAGAATTTATTGTTAACGAAACATTGATAGATGTAGCGCTTGGTACAGAAGATCCGCTTACAACCACATTATAATTAGCTGCAACATCCGTAATACTTACTGGGTTAATAGTTAGAGTGGCTGTTGTTGCTCCTGAAATATTTCCACCATTAATTAAATTAACCAATCCTTTTCTCCATTGATAGGTTAATGCTGCTCCGATTGCTGATACAGAAAAACTAACTGAACTTCCTGCACAAGCTGTTTGATTAGTAGGTTGCGTAATAATAATCGGAGGAGAAATTGCTCCGCATGTTCCAGCTGGTATTGTAATAGTAGATGATGTAACATTTAAAGCACCATTAGTCGTCAATGCTCTACCAT
>JAYVRC010000164.1:0-2454 GCA_043776615.1 Sphingobacteriia bacterium | reverse complement strand
TCCATGTTTGTGCACTCGCTGTATTATTGAAAAAAATGACAGAAATAAGTACGATTAAGAAGTGTTTTACTTTGTTCATAAAGTTTGATTGTTGGTTTTAAAAAGTAATGAATGGTTTGAAATTATTTTACGAAAATTATTTACTGGAAGTCGGTACACATTTTTGTTGGTTGATCAGTTTCATCAGTGCTTCTTTTAGTTCGTCTATTTGTAGTTGTTGATTTGCAACAACCATTGCCATGTTAGAAATAAGTCCTATTAAGAATTGTCTATTTTGATTATTTAAGATTAATTGATAGTTTAATAATGTGATAAATATATTGATATTATATTCCGCAAATTATTTACTAGTTGTACAAGGCGATTTTTGAGACATTACTTGTAGCAAAACAGCCTTTAGTTCGTCTATTTGTTTTTGAAGGTCATCTACTTTGGCAGCCTTTACACTTACTTCTTCATTTTGCGTTTTTAATTTTGCATTTTGACTTGACAATTCCTGCACTGCTTTTACCAAAGGCACTACAAACCTGCTATAATCCAAAGCGTAATTATCGTTGCTGTTTTGAGGAGTATACACACCATTAAAAGTATAACCTTTATCTTTTACTAAATTGTTTACTTCCTGAGCTATAAAACCAATTTCTCTTACTTCACTCTTTTGTTGCAATAGTTGTTGGTAGTCTTTATCAGTAGCATCGGAAGGATTACTTTTTCTGATTTCCTTCCTTAAAAAATCATCATAACTTTTGTAATTAAAATTGTAAGCAACTGGTTTTAGGTTATTAATAAACTCTAGTCCGGGTACATCTGTTGCATTCACTTTATCTTTAAACCTGCCATCGCTTACTATGGTAATACCGCCTGTAGTTGCGAGTATTGTGGTAGAAGAACCTAACTGCATTTTATTGCTTGCATTTACTACGCCTCTATTACCTATAACAGTTGCATTGCTTAATGCGGAGGTGCTTACATTGGCAGCATTTCCGAGTGCAGTATTGTTGTTTCCTGTAATGTTAGTAACCAAAGCACTATCTCCTATAGCCGTATTACTGTTGCCTGAGGTATTATTAACTAGAGCGACAAAACCATTGGCTACATTAAAATCTCCATCTATGTTTTTATTTAAAGCCGAAGAGCCTGATGCTACATTTGCAAAGCCTATGGTATTTGCAGCTAATGTTGAGGTGCCAAGAGCAGTATTTACAAAACCGCTTGTGTTTACTAACATAGAACTTGAGCCAATAGCTACATTACTAGAACCTGACGCATTACCAGATAGCGACCTTCTACCAATAGCCACATTAAATGCTCCTCTAAAATTGTTGTACAATGAACTGTCACCAATGGCTACATTGCTTGAACCTTCTGAACTATTGCCCATAGCAATTCTTCCTATCGCTACATTAAAAGATCCAATCGAATTTTCAAACAATGCACTATCACCTATGGCTGTATTTCTTGAACCAGTTGTATTGCTAGACATAGCACCTTTTCCAATAGCAGTATTATGGCTTCCAGTAAAATTAAGTTTCAGGGCTTCCACGCCTACACATGTATTATCAGATCCTGAATTGGCATTTAATGAATTCACTCCAATTGCAGTATTATTATTGCCTGTAAAACTTTTATTCATTGCACCTGCACCATAGGCACTATTGCCAAAGCCGGTTACAAATTGAGATAAAACACCTGAGCCAACAGCAGTATTGCTATTACCATCAATA
Organism: Sphingobacteriia bacterium; assembly: GCA_043776615.1. Taxonomy (GTDB): domain Bacteria; phylum Bacteroidota; class Bacteroidia; order Chitinophagales; family Chitinophagaceae; genus Sediminibacterium. The sequence goes on along the minus strand of JAYVRC010000164.1, from coordinate 730 downwards.
TTATTTAATAAGGCAGATGAACCGATTGCTGTATTGCCTATGCCTATTGTATTGCTAAACAATGCAGATGAACCGTTGGCTGTGTTGTTTCTTCCTGTAGAGTTTGCACCCAAAGCTTTGGCGCCGTTTGCAGTGTTATTATTGCCAGTAGAATTTGAAAGAAGTGCATTGTACCCAACAGCGGTATTGTTTGCTCCGCTAGTATTGGTAAAAAGGGTTTTAGAACCGATTGCAGTATTAAAGCCATCTCCTCCGTTTTGATTAAATAGAGCAGAATCGCCTATGGCTACTAAGTTGTTGCCAGTAGAATCATTTCGCAATGTACTAATACCTATCGCAACATTTGAAAATCCGGTAGTATTGGAAAATAGTGCATCTACTCCATTTGCAGTATTATTGTTGCCGGTAGTATTAGCAAGAAGTGCGTTGTACCCGGTTGCCGTATTACCAGAGCCAATTGTATTTTCAAACAGGCTTTTGGAACCAATTGCGGTGTTAAACCCGTTTCCACCATTTTGTCTAAATAGAGATGAATCTCCAACGGCTACTAGGTTACTACCATCTGTGTTATTTTGCAAAGCACTAAATCCCATTGCTGTATTGGAAAACCCAGTCTTGTTACCTGACAACGCATTTCTTCCATTTGCTGTGTTATTATTGCCGGTAGTGTTGCTACTCAATGCCTCTGTACCATTTGCAGTATTGGAAGTGCCGGTCAAATTGAGAGACA
>JAYVRC010000163.1:0-2457 GCA_043776615.1 Sphingobacteriia bacterium | reverse complement strand
TTTGTTTATCGCATTTAGGAGATAAATACCCCGATGACAAAATAAGTGACGAAATTTTGGCCAAAGAATGTTTTGATATTGACTTAATTATTGGTGGTCATACACATCGTTTTTTTGAGGCACCAAGAAAATATACCAATAGAAAAGGAGGCGATACCCTTGTAAATCAAGTTGGTTGGGCAGGTATTCAACTAGGTAGGTTGGATTATACTTTTTCTAATAGAAAAAAGAAAAATGTTTTAGAAGCCCATACTGTGGTTATAGGGAAAAAAGCAAGTGAATAAAAAATTTTTTTTTCAACATTTAATAACCATATTGCACCCCCTCCAAAAAATCTTTTCAACATTTCCACATTTGAAAAAAAGGAGGTAGATTAGATGGCTGAGAAATTACTTAACTCATTATATAAAGATTGTTTTTATCATGGCTAAAACTGCTGAATCCGTTTGGAGCAACTGCTTAAAAATTATTAAAGACATTGTAGAATGGCAACATTTTAAAACTTGGTTCGAACCCATTAATCCCGTTGAATTAAAAACCAACGTTTTAATGATACAAGTACCTAGTCAATTTTTTTACGAATACTTAGAAGAGCATTATGTAAATCTTTTGGCCAAAACTTTAAAAAGAGAATTAGGTAAAGATGCAAGATTAGAATACCGCATCATGGTAGATAGTGGTAATGGACGTAATGGTAGCATGGACGTACCAGCAAGTGGTATGAAAACGTATAGCAACAACGAAATGAATTTTCCTTTGGTGATAGATAATCCTGTAAAAAATCCTTTTGTAATTCCTGGGTTAAAGAAAATGCAAATTGATCCGCAGCTAAATCCCATGTACACTTTCGATAGTTTTATTGAAGGTGATTGTAATAGGGTAGCACGTAGGGCAGGCAAAACAGTTGCAGAAAAGCCAGGAGCTAACTCTTTTAACCCATTGGTTATTTATGGTGGTGTTGGTTTAGGTAAAACACATTTAGGTCAAGCTATTGGCAACGAGGTTAAACGTTTACACCCCAATAAGGTGGTACTATATGTAAGCAGCGAAAAATTTATCAATCAATTTCAAGACCATAGCCGCAATAATGCCATCAACGATTTTATACATTTTTACCAGTTGATAGATGTATTGATAATAGATGATGTACAATTTTTTGCAAGAGCCGAAAAAAGTCAAGATGCTTTTTTTGCCATCTTCAATCATTTGCACCAAAGTGGTAAGCAATTAGTTTTAAGTAGCGATAAAGCACCCAAAGATTTGGATGGTATGCAAGAAAGATTGTTGAGCCGTTTTCGCTGGGGTTTAAGTGCCGACCTTCAAGTACCAGATTACGAAACCAGAATTGAGATTTTGGAACGTAAAATGAAGAACGATGGTTTGGATATGCCTAAAGAAGTAGTAAAGTATGTGGCTTATAACATCAACACAAACGTGAGAGAATTAGAAGGTGCACTAATTTCTCTTTTAGCACAATCATCTTTAAATAAAAAAGATATTGACTTAGAATTGGCTAAAAAAGTATTAAGAAACTTTGTAAAAACCAGCAGTAAAGAAATTACCATTGATGCCATACAAAAAATGGTATGCGAATATTTTGATGTGCCTTACGAAAAACTCTTGCACAAAACACGAAAGAGAGAAATTGTACAAGCAAGACAAATAACTATGTATTTAGCCAAAGCTTTTACCAAAAACTCTTTAAAAACAATTGGAGAGCATTTTGGTGGTAGAGATCATACTACTGTAATACATAGCTGCCAAACAGTAAAAGATTTAATGGATACCGATACTATTTTTAGAGAGAATGTAATGGAGCTAACGCAAAAAGTGCAGTTGGCGGCCATGTAGTTTTATTAAAAAATACCAGCTATAAATAACTTTCAATCCCAAACTAAAAATGGTTTGGGATTTCTTTTTAAAAAAATTTTGTATAAAGCAGAATTTGTTTTTGCTGTTTGCATTTAGCTGTTATATTTGCAGCCCTTTCGTTATAGCAGAAGGGGAAATAAGGTAGGTGAGATGGATGAGTGGCTGAAATCAGTAGTTTGCTAAACTGCCGTACGGGTTAAACTGTACCAAGGGTTCGAATCCCTTTCTCACCGCAAAATTTACAAAGTCCTGTAAGTTTTATCACAATCTTAAAAAGGCGAAAGTTCGGGAGGTAGTTCAGCCCGGTAGAATACTTGGTTTGGGACCAAGGGGTCGCAGGTTCGAATCCTGTCCTCCCGACTACTAAAGTAAAAGGCTCATATAATAATGAGCCTTTTACTTTTTATACATTATGAATTTTAGATTGCCCATTTTACCCAAGTAGCACCCCAAGTAAAGCCTCCACCAAAAGCAGCTAATACAATATTATCACCTTTATTTAGTTTGTCTTGCCACTCCCATAAACATAGAGGTATAGTAGCAGCAGTAGTATTGCCATATCTATCAATGTTTATCATTACTTTT
>JAYVRC010000162.1:0-2460 GCA_043776615.1 Sphingobacteriia bacterium | reverse complement strand
CTTAATTCATAATTATTTCTATTGCCAAATCTCACCCGCTACTCTAAAAGTATTACAGTGTGCTTCAACAATAATTTTCACATCTTTTGAGTATCCTCCGCCCATCGCAACAGTTACAGGGATATTATTTTTTTTGAGTAAATTAAATACTATTTCATCTCTATGTTTACATTCTTCAAGAGTAATATTTAGTTTTCCAAATTGGTCTGTTGAAAGTATATCAACTCCAGATAGATAAAATGCAAAATCTGGTTGAACCGTTTTAATTATTTTAGGAAGGGTTTCTTCTAAAATACTTAAATAGATTTTACCATCTGTTCCATCTTTTAAACCAATATCTAAATCAGACTTTTCCTTGTGAAATGGATAATTATGTTCTCCATGCATGCTAAAAGTAAAAACTCGATCTTCTTGTTCCATTAATTTTGCTGTGCCATTACCTTGATGTACATCTAAATCGATGATTAATATTTTTTTAGATAGTTTATTTTGTAACAGAAAGTTAGCAGCGATGGCCATATCATTCAATAAACAAAATCCTTCTCCCTTATCAGCAAATGCATGATGTGTTCCACCTGCAACATTCATTGCCACGCCATATTTTAATGCGTAATTACAACAGTCAATAGTGCCTTGCGTAATTATTAATTCTCTTTTTGTTAGCTCGGCAGATTGGGGAAATCCAATTTTTCTTTGCTCAGAAGCTGTAAGTGTTTGATTAAGTAATTTGTATAAATATGCTTTGGTATGCGTTAGTAGTACTATATCATGCGAGCATAAAGTTGGACTAAATAAATTTTCTTCTTCAATACTTCCTTCATGCAATAACTGAGCTGGTATTAAATCATATATGAGCATCGGAAATCGATGACCTTCGGGTAATGGATGTGCATATATTTTATCAAAAGCTATTTTAAGCATTAAACTTTATACAGTTAATAAATATTTTTGTTGTGTTATTAATTAGTCTTTTTGAAGAATATAAATCTAATTGACTGATTTGATTTGAGTATCAACTTTTCTAATAAAATATAACTTTTTATTTTCTAAATAATCCGGTAATGTGGTTGAGGTTTTTAATATTACTGGCTGAAAATCATATTCATTAAAAAGAGTAAACTCTTTATCAGATAAATGGTAAATTAAATTATTATTGTATTTAAGCAAGAGTTTGCCAAAATGGTACAGTGCTTCAAACCCTTTAAATACCATATCTGTAGGCCTGCCAAAATATTTATTGCGATAACTATTGATTATTTGTTGACTAAGTAAATCAGTTCTAGCGTAATTATAGGGAGATGTATAAATAATCTCTGCATCTTTTCCAATATCTCTAACTCCATCCCAAGTTGGCATACCAACAATAATAGTAGAATAATTTTTATTAGAAGCTACTGTCTTTACCAAATTATTTCCAAAAGTTTCGTTTAAACTTGCACATAAAATAATATTCTGTTTAGTACTGTCTAACTGCTTAAAAACTTGCCCAATACTAAAATTATCAGTTAGTACAGTTGTTTTTATTTTAAGAGGAAGCCCCGCAGTTTTTTTATTCATATTTAAAAAATCATTCGTAATCATGTCCTCAGTTGCACCTTTTCGTTTTATAATAGTAATGTTTTCAGTAGGGAATGAACGATGGATATATTTATAAATTGCTTCTATATGAGCTGTTAAAGTTGGATTTACTAATGTAAAAAATGGGTTATTTCTAATGCCACCATCATTAGGATAAGTCATAGATATAAGTGGAATATTTTTATTCAAAGCAAAATTGGCAAGTGCTTTTATTTCCGATCGATCATTAAACGATGCAATTATCAGTGAAACATTTTGTAATTCTTTTTTTTCAAGGATCAAGTCAATTGATTCATCTCTGTTTTTTGTATCAAAAAATACAATTTCTAATGATTGTTTTTCTGCATTTAATGAATCAACTGCAAGCATAATTCCATTATAAAAATCAAGCCCTGGCAATACCGATTTAGGTAAGTTATTATTGCCCAATTTATAGTTATTCCCTTCAAAAACAGAGTCTAAATATACAGGTGCAAATACTGCAATTTTTAAATTATTTGTACTCAGTTGAGCAGTAGCATTGATTGTTACTGTAAGTAAAAAAAGTCCTAGTAATATATTATTAAGTCTGGTCATGGTTTTATTATTCCCATTCAATGGTTGCTGGTGGTTTGCTACTTATATCATAAACAACTCTGTTGATTCCTCTTACATTATTAATGATTTCGTTCGAAATATTGGCTAAAAATTCATACGGCAGATGCGCCCAATCTGCTGTCATCCCATCTACTGAAGTTACAGCCCTTAACGCAACTGTAAATTCATATGTTCTTTCATCTCCCATAACACCCACACTTTTTACTGGTAATAATATAGTGCCTGCTTGCCAAACTTTATTGTATAGTCCACTTGATTTCAATCCATTAATAAATATTGCATCGG
>JAYVRC010000161.1:0-2466 GCA_043776615.1 Sphingobacteriia bacterium | reverse complement strand
GCACCTGTTATAGATACTTTTACAACTCAGCAAAAACAAGAAATAGCAGGTAACAAAAATATATACGAACTTACTTTCAGCAACAAAGGAGGTTTGGTTATGCCAATTATTATTGAATGGACCTTTAAAGATGGTACAAAACAAATAGATCGCATACCTGTACAGATATGGAGAAAAAATGAAAACAAGGTTGTGAAAACTTTTGTAAAGGACAAAGAAGTGGCATCGATAAAACTAGATCCAATGCGTGAAACTGCAGATATTAACGAAAAAAACAACGTTTGGAATATAGATGCGGAGCCGTCAAGATTTCAGTTATTTAAAACAAGAAATGTAGGGAATGCTCGTGGTGCTAGTTCTGGTCTTGGAAACCCAATGCAGAAAGAAATGAAATAAATATTTAATTAAAAGTTATTAAAGTCTGATTCAGATTGTTGGATCAGACTTTTTTACAAGAATAAATTTAATCAAGGATTTATATTAATCTCGAAATACTATGTAGCAAATAAATATTCAAATAAAATTAAAAAAAAGTTTCTATTTGAAAAAAAGTCTATACATTTGAGTTCGATCACGATTTGTATCCAACATCCCCTCGAAATACTACCTCTTTAAAAATTTCAAGCAAAACCAGATCTATTTTCCTATCTCTTTAAAGTAGCGTCTTTGTATGCATATTTTCTAGTGTACCATTAATTATTTTCTTAACTACACAAAAAATTTGTATGAAAAAAATTCTATTTTCAATTGCCATGCTTGTTTTAACAACAGCAGCGTTTTCCCAAAATTGTTTTGAAATATTACAGCCCACTTTTATTTCAAAAGCATCGGACGGTACTTACACTTTAACCATTACTTATAATACTACAGGTAACAAATCACTTGATGTAGTGGTAAATTGCGATAACAGTACAACTCCACTATTGGTTGACTGCTTTATAAATAATGGTAATGGAACTAAGATTTACACCGGATTAGTATGTCCGAGTAGTAACATAAAAGCTATCCTTACACCACATACAGGGGGTTGCGGCTCTGCACAGTGTGCATCCCAGACTTTATTCGGTCCAGCTGGTGCGCCACTTCCTGTAAAACTAAGTTCTTTTTCAGCAGTTCGCTCTAAGCAGGTTGTAGCGCTAAACTGGATCACTGAATTTGAAATTGAATCAAAAGAATTTATTGTTGAAAGAGCAGAGGGAAATGATTTTCGTGCTGTTGGTACCATTACATCTAACGGTAATTCAAGCCTTAAAAAAAGTTACTCATTTAATGATAAAAATGAAAATACTGCAGTTACTTATTATCGCTTAAAAAATCTAGATCTCAATGGTCGATTTACCTATTCAGAAATACGAACTGTGAAAGGTATTGGTGCTGTGAGTGATGTAACTGTTTTTCCAAATCCTGCCCGTTCAAATTCAAAAATATCAGTTGTTGGTGTAACTCCAAATAGCTCCATTCAACTACTCGATTTTTCTGGTAAGGTATTAAAGAACTTAAATAGCAATTCTACCAATTCATTAGATTTAACTGGAGTAAGAAATGGTACTTATCTGGTGAGAATAATAGATAAGGCAACGAACGAAATTGTAAATAAAACACTAACAGTTAATAACTAATTTATTTTATTTAGCATAAAAAAACTGTCCCAAATTTTGAGACAGTTTTTTTATTACTATGCAGATTTTATTACAATCCTGTTTGACCGTTTCTTACAACATGCTTTTTACCCTTATTCTTCTTTTCCCATTCCAGCATTTCCTGTGTTTTAGCAACTTCCTTTTTTATAGTTTTTAATGAGCTACCTACAACTTCTTTTTTTGGTGAATTGGGTAGTACAAGATTGTTTCTATCCCATTCTTCCATTTTTAAAAGTCGCCCGGTTACAGGCTCATAATAACGCCACATGCCTTGTTTAATACTGTATTGTTCGGCTTTTACAATCTTATAGTCCACAATTTCATTATTTCCCGTGCCATAGATTGCAATGGTATCGTAAGGTGCATTAGGGTTATATGCACGCCAGTTTTCTTCCCGTAATAATTCACCCAAAGGAGAATAGTATTGCTGTAAACCATCTTTGCCGCCGTGTAAATATGTTTCAAAACCTACAGGGTCTCCCTGAAGATTATAGCGGCGCCAGATACCTTCTTTTTTACCACTCTTGTAAATACCTTCTTCTTCAAATCCTGGCTCGCCACGCAATTCCTCGGTTCGTAAAACAAACTTTCCTTGTTTCACTCCTTTATTATCAATCTTATTAATAGTATCGCCCTTTGCACTTATTTTATAAGATTTGTACTGCGCACCAGCATTTAAAACAGCGCTAAACACAAGCAACACTACTATCATAATTTTACTTCTAAGTAATACCATAACCTGTAATTTTATAATCAAATTTAAACGATTCAAATTTTTAAAAATTGTTAATTGTATTTTTATAAATAATTTATAACAGCTCTAAAA
>JAYVRC010000160.1:0-2469 GCA_043776615.1 Sphingobacteriia bacterium | reverse complement strand
ATGCAAGACTAAGAAGAAGCAGAGGTAAAGATATAGATGCAGCATGTGGGCAATTAGCTAATAAGAATTAAAAGAGAAGAATTAAGAGAGAAGAGAGATGAGATAATATTTTTGAAAATCCTGTTGTAAAACAGCAAACTAATCAAATGAAAAAAAGAACCGACAACTTTAACAAATTTGCCAACCAAACAAAAGGAAGTGCAATTAAAGAGGCTTACAGACAAGAAAAAAGAAAAGGAAAAGCAGACGCTCGAGCAGCGGGCGAAGAAATGAGGTTGCTCAAAAAAGCTAAGGCCCGAGGTGTAGATCCGCAAGAATTAATGAAAGAAAAGAAAGAAGTCAAAAAATTTGCCGACCCAAAAGCTCGTAAATCAAATACCGAAATTACTTCAAAACCAATACAAAGACCTACTTCAAAAAAAGAAGGGGTTGAAACAGATAAACCAATTCCACAAACCCAGGATTCGCTCATTCCTTTAAATAAATTTATTGCACATGCAGGCGTTTGTGGAAGAAGAGAAGCAGCCGAATTAGTAAAGGCAGGAAAAGTAACTGTAAACGGAGACAAATTATTTGAACCAGGTTACAAAGTTTCTCAAGCAGATAAAATTACAGTTAAAGGCAAACCCATTTTTTTGCAGAAAAATAATGTATATATTCTTTTAAATAAACCCAAAGATTTTATTACAACTTCTATTGATCCTGAAGGGAGAAAAACAGTTTTAGACCTTATTAAAGGAGCTACATTAGAAAGGGTTTATCCAATTGGTAGATTAGATAGAAATACAACAGGGGTTTTGTTATTAACCAACGACGGAGAACTTGCGCAAAAATTAACCCATCCTTCTTTTGAGGTTAAAAAAATATATGAAGTAACGCTAGATAAAGTGGTAAGCAAAAAAGACCTCGATCAAATTGCAAGTGGAGTTACATTAGAGGATGGTTTTGTACAAGCCGATTCTGTTGGATATGCCGATAGTAAAAGTAAAAATATTGTAGGAATAGAAATACACAGTGGTAAAAATAGAATTGTTCGCAGGATATTTGAACATTTGGGATATGATGTAAAAGCACTGGATAGAGTAATGTTTGCCAATTTAACCAAGAAAAATGTAGAGAGAAGTAAATGGCGCTTATTAAATGAAAAAGAAGTCAGGCTATTGAAATTTATGAATAAGTCATTTATTAGAAAAAATAAGACCCCAGAATAAACAATGCATATTGATATTATTTTTGAAAATGATGATTTTGTAGCAGTCAATAAACCTTCCGGCTTATTGAGTATTCCAGACAGAATAGGTAAAGAGCTTTCTCTGAAAGATTATTTAAAAGAACGTTTTGGAAATATTTATACTGTCCATAGATTAGATAGAGATACTAGTGGTATTATTCTATTTGCAAAAACCGAGGAGTCGCACAAAGCATTATCACTACTTTTTGAAGGTAGAGATATGGAAAAGTTATATGTTGGATTGGTAAACGGACAAATGATTCATCCTAAAGGCACTATAGATGCTGCAATTATGGAACATCCTGGCAAGACAACCAAAATGATTACACATATCAAAGGCAAAGCTTCTATTACCGATTATGAGGTACTAGAATCATTTCGATTATTTTCATGGGTTCAATTTCAAATTCATACTGGCAGAACTCACCAAATTAGGGTGCACATGCAACATCTTGGCCATTCTATTGTATGCGATGAGATTTATGGTGATCCAAAACCAATATTGCTATCAACTATAAAAAGAAATTTTAAATTGGCTAAAACTGCAGAAGAAGAGAAGCCTATTTTATCACGCTTAGCTTTACATTCATTTAAATTAACATTTACTTTAAATGAAAACAAATTTGAATTAGAGGCACCTGTTCCAAAAGACCTTAAAGCATTACTACAACAATTGAGGAAATGGAAAGGGTAAAAAAAATAAATATTAAACCACTTAGTTTTATACTAATACTCTCATTAGTATTAATGATTGTGCTCTTTTTTGTACAGTCACGTTCCGACAAAAGTATTCGATCAATGCAAATGGGGAATGAATTGGCTGTAAAAACATTCCAGATCAACAATGCACTTCAGGAAATCATTAACGATATCTACTATATTGAGAGCGAAACCAGAAAACAAGTAAATAAAGGGGATTTATCGTTTACAAAAAGCATTAGCGACACCATAAATGATCTCAACTCTTTAGTAAAAGAGGTTGACAAACTCACTACAAATAGAAAAGCGGCTAATAGCTTTAATCAGTTGCATAAATTGATTCAAAATAAAATATTTATTACAGAAGATATTCTTAAAAATAGCAAAGATCAAACTACTGCAAAAGAAAAATTAACCAGTGTATCTAACAAAGCACTTATTGACAGTATTTATATTACCTCCTCTGACATTCAGATTACAGTTGAAAATGAGCTACAAAAAACTATTATAGAAAACTCAACTATCTCTAATCAGGTATT
>JAYVRC010000159.1:0-9579 GCA_043776615.1 Sphingobacteriia bacterium | reverse complement strand
ATCATCAGTAATTTAATTACAGGGCAAAAAAATCCCTTCGTTTTAAAGCGAAGGGATTTTTTTTATTGACCTACTTGATCTTTTGCTTTCTTTACAGGATCTTTACTTCCTTTATTTTTTAAATGCTTTTTATTTGCATTTAAGTGTTTTCTATCTTTATTAATTTCTCTTTGATCATGGCCTGCTTTTCTAAATTGAACTTTTGCAATTTTATTGTTTCGTTCTTTTCTCTCTTGTTTAAGCTCAACTACATCTTTACGCATATCTTTTTCTGCAGCCTTTTTTGTAGGAGTTGTTGTTTGGGCAGATAAAGTAGTAAGTGCCATAGTTGCACCTATTAACAAGAACATAATTTTTTTCATAATATTTTTTTTTAGTTATTGCAATATAATACAAAATTTATGCCATAAAAATTTTATAAGTGCTATTTAACATTAATAGGAAAAAATAGTAACAATTGAGTATCATTAAAGAAAGTGATAATCTATTGTTCTTTTCTTTAAAAAGAGCCAGAGCCTCATCGTTGGTCAGGCGACCAACAATGGCGGCGGAAAACTTAGAATCCCCAATCAACCCTCCAACGCCATGTTTAAAAAATCCAGCAAAGGCTTCATTGTTGTAAATGCTTCATTAATTTTTTTCACCAAATTGTTATCAACTAAATCAGCATCTGAAATTGTAACCGACGACACCCAACTCTTCATTTTTAAGTACTCTATGGCTGGGTTATCCTTTTCATAACCTTTTGGTTCTCTTACTAAACTATTGGCCATTTCATTGGAAAGAGTACCAAATAATTGTTTAAATTTTTTGTTATTAATAATCTGTTGAAACGCCGACCAATTATAATCTATTTCTTGCCGCACTTTTTTTATTTGACCTGTTTCTCCTCCATATAATCCACCACCTACAAAACTTTTTCCTCCTGGTTCACAATGAAAATAGTATCCTGCTAAAAATGATTTTTTTCCACCCTTTACAAAATAGGCTGCCATATTATTTTTATACGGTGCTTTATTTTTGCTAAAGCGTACATCTCTATTAATTCTAAACATGCAATCCTTATTGGTAAGCATTGCCAGTGCTGCATCTTTTTTACAATAACTATTTAAAATAGCATCAACTAATTTAGTAAAATCAGCTTTTGCTAGTTCATATATTTTTCTGTTAGCATCAAACCATTCTTTGTTGTTGTTCTTTTTTAAATTGACTAAAAATTTAATTGTTGTATTTGCTAACATTTTTAATTTTATTTCTAATGACTAATGCCGCAAAGTCCTCTGCGAGAGACTATGCGGGAAAACTAAATGAAGTTTCAACCCAATGCCCTAATGCCTAATACCGAAGCTACCTAATCCCTTGTTTCAATTAACTGCAAAAACTCTTCCTCCGTAATAATCTTTACGGTGTTAATTTTTTTCGCTTTCTCTAATTTGCTCCCAGCATCTTCTCCAACCACTAAATAATTTAATTTGCTGCTAACTCCTCCAACTATTGAACCACCTTTTTCTTCAACCATCGCTTCAGCTTCAGCTCTTTTTAATTTATTCATGGTACCTGTAAACAAAAATGTTTGTCCACTTAAACTACTATTAACAATTATTTCTCTTTTTAGGTTCACTAATTGCAACCCTATATTTTCTAACTGATGCAGCATTTCAATATTTTGTGCATTGCTAAAAAAGCCTTGAATACTCTTGGCCACTTTTACTCCCACATCTTCTAATACTAACAATTCTTCTTCTGTTCTATTTGCAAAGTCTAATAAATGATTTACAGAATTAGCCAATGTTTTTGCAGTAGTTTCCCCAACAAATCGAATACCCAATGCATAAATTAATCTAAATAAAGGTTGTTGTTTACTTGCTTCTATGGCTGTAAATAAATTATCAATAGATTTTTTTCCAAAACCCTCCATTTCACCAATTGTTAATCTGGAATCTGATAATTGGTAGATACTTGGAATATCTTTTATTAACCCTAGCTCATAAAATTTTCGAACATTGGCTTCGCCAAAGCTTTTAATATCCATTGCATCTTTACTCACAAAATGAATTATTTTTTCTACTACTTGTGCTTCACATTCAATATTAATACAACGCCAAACCGCTTCTCCTTCTTCCTTAAATAGATTACTAGCACAAACAGGGCAGGTTGTAGGAAATACAATTGCATCTTCTGAACCTGTTCTTAATGCTGGCAATGATTTTACAATTTGTGGTATTACATCTCCTGCGCGTTCTATTAAAACCTGATCTCCAATACGCAAGTCTTTTTGCAAAATATATTCTTCATTGTGTACCGAAATACTCGATACGGTTACGCCGCCTAAAAATACCGGTGATAATTTTGCAACTGGTGTAACTGCGCCGGTTCTGCCCACCTGAAACTCAATACTATTAAGTGTTGTAGTAGCTTGCCTTGCTTTAAATTTAAAAGCAATTGCCCATCGAGGGTGGTGCGAAGTCATGCCTAACCGATCTTGTAACGATATGCTATTTACCTTAACTACCATTCCATCAATTTCGTAAGGCAATTCATCTCTTTTTGCTTCAAATGCTAAGCAATAATCAATCACCCCATCTATACCTTGAACTACTTTTTTTTCTGCCTTTGGCGAACGAAATCCTAATTCCCATAACAAATCCAATGAACCTGAATGGGTTGATAATTGTTCGGTTGCATTTCCATTATTATCTGTTGCAACATAACTAACATGATATAAAAACGCGTCTAAATTTCTTTCTCCTACTTCTTTTGGATCCTTCATTCTTAAACTACCTGATGCTGCGTTTCTTGGATTGGCCAATGGGGATAACCCTTGGTTTATTAATTGCTGATTGTATTGTTCAAATGACTTTTTATTCAAAATTATTTCACCCCTTATTTCTATTTGCTGAATTCCCTTAGATGAAAAGGCAGCTGACAAAGGAATTGAGCGGATCTGTTTAATATTTTGGGTAATATCTTCTCCTTCTACACCATCACCCCTTGTAGTACCTCGAACCAGTAAGTCATTTTCATAAATCAACGAAATACTTGCTCCATCAAATTTGGGTTCTACGCAATAATCAATCTCCATTAATCCACTTAACTCTCTTGCTTTTCTATCAAAATCGGTTAAATCTGCAGCATTATAACTATTGTCTAAACTTAACATGGGTACTAAATGCGGTACCGTTGTAAATCCTTGGTTTAAACTGCTTCCAACTCTTTGAGTGGGTGAATCTGCTGAAATTAATGATGGTTCTTCCTCTTCTATTCTAGCCAATTGTTTAAATAATTGGTCATATTCATAATCAGCCAGTAATGGGTTATTTAACACATAATATTGGTATTCATGAAAACGCAATACTTCTTTTAATTGACTAATTACTTTAGTCGAATTTTCTGTATTGCTACTGGTTAATAATTGTTTGGTTAGTTGGTGTAAAACGTTATGCTGTTCTATTGTATACATATTTCTTACTTGGTTTTATAAAGATAAATCCTAAACTTTGTATCTTGTAAAACGATTGTAAGGGCAATATCTCCCTTTTTTGAACGCTTTCCATTATGAAGAAAAATCCTGTTCATGCTGATGCAACTCATCAGTTGATACATGACGCTGTGCCGTTGGTTCATTCATACCCAAAGGTTGCTATAACAGTAGATTGTGTAATTTTTGGTTTTGAAGAAAATAAACTTAAAATTTTATTGATTAAAAGTGATTTGGCTCAATATGAGTCAAAGCTATCTTTATTGGGAGACTTTGTTAGAAACAATGAAGAGTTAGACCATGCAGCAAGTAGGGTACTAAAAGAGCGAACTGGAATGACCAATATATTTTTAGATCAGGTTAGGGCATTTGGAAAACCTAATCGACATCCTGGTGGAAGGGTTATTACCATTGCTTATTGCTCACTGCTTAATATTCAACACCATGCCTTAAAAATTCATGAGCATGAATTAAATTGGGTAAGTTTTTCTTCTGTAAAAGAAATGGCATTCGATCACAAAGAAATTGTAGATGTATGCTATTTATGGCTTCAAAAACGAATTCAAGAACACCCATTAGGGTTTAATTTGTTACCGGAAAAATTTTCGTTAAGAGAACTTCAAAATTTATATGAAGCCATCTTAGGTATGCCATTGGATAGAAGGAATTTTAGGAAAAAGTTTGCTTCCATGAATTTATTAATTGATACCAATGAAATGGAGCAAGACGTATCTCACCGCCCAGGTAAATTGTATCAATTTAACTTTGAAAAATATGCAAAAAGTAAGAGAAAATGGGTAGGAATTGATTTTTAACCAATTCTCCCATTGTTCCATTACTTTTACTCAAACACTATTGTATGTTGCATTCCATGACTGGTTACGGCAGAGCTGAGAAAGCTATTGGCGATAAAAACTTTTTGGTTGAACTAAAATCCCTTAATGGAAAACAGTTTGATTTGAGATTGAATATACCATCCTTGCTAAAGCCTTTTGAATTTGAAGTTCGTAATTGCTTAAATGAGGGGTTACAAAGAGGAAGCGTAGAATGCAATATCTCTATAAAGTCGAATGGATCTAATAAACCCGTTACTATTAATACTGACCTTGCAAAAGCATATTATTTACCTGTAGCAGCACTTGCAGATGAATTAAATTTAGAGAAGGGAGATATTTTAAGCACTATACTCAAACTACCTGAAGTAATTACAGCTTCAACCGAAATACTGAGTGATACTGAGTGGAAAGGCGTTGAACAATTAATTAAAGAAGCCATTGGTTATTTAAATGCGCATCGATTAGATGAAGGCAAATCAATTGAAAAGGATTTATTACTTCGGCTAGCCAATATTGAAGAACAACAAAAAATTGTAGCAGAATTAGCCCCACTTCGACGAACTAAAATAAAAGAAGGTCTGGTAAAAGTATTAGAAGAAAATGTAGGTAAAGAAAACTACGACCCCAACCGGCTAGAACAAGAACTCATTTTTTATATCGAAAAAATTGATATCAGCGAGGAGCAGGTTCGATTAAATAACCACTGTGCATATTTCAGGTCAATTTTAGCTGAAAAGGAACCTTCTAAAGGAAAAAAACTCTCTTTTATTTTGCAAGAATTTGGTAGAGAAATTAACACAACTGGGTCTAAAGCCTACGACGCTAATATTCAAAAAGCAGTAATTCTGATGAAAGATGAGCTAGAGAAGGCAAAAGAGCAAATATTAAACGTTCTTTAAGAAAAACTATTCTCTTTATCTTCGCATAAAATAGAGTAAGTGAAAAAATTAGGCCTGTTTTTTATGTGTTGTGCCTTTTTACAAAGCTGTGATACCATTGGCATTTATGAAAAAACCACTTTTTTTCCAACACATAGTTGGAGTAGTAAAGTACAGCCTTCTTATACATTTACTATAACAGACACTACATCTCTTTACAATATTTATGCAATTATTCGCCACGAAGATGCATATAGATATAATAATTGTTGGTTAAAAATTACCACTATTGCTCCTAATGATACTGCAAAATCCCAACAAGTAAATCTATTGTTAGCAGACAATAAAAAAGGTTGGCTTGGTATAGGTATGGATGATATTTTTGATCATCGGGTACGATTAACAAGAACTCCACAAAAACTTAAATTGGGCAATTACACTTTTTCGCTTCAACAAATCATGCGCGAAGATCCTTTGCCATTTGTACTAAATACCGGCGTAAGAATTGAAAAAATAGAATAATGAGTATCATTAAGCCACAGAAGCTAATTACTGTAACCATTGTTTATTGGGTACTATTGCTTTATATGATAGCTGCATTGGTATGGTGGTTTATTGCTTTAGAAAAGCAAAACAATACAATTACTCAAATCAAGTTGAGTGAATTGATAAAAGATGATCCGAGTTATTATAATAAAGTAATAGAAGTAGAAAAAGCCAGTAAAAGAAAAACAACTCAATACATTGGCGAGGGCCTAACTTTCTTGGTATTAATTTTAATTGGTGCAATTTTTGTTTATCGTGCAACTAGAAGGCAACTTAAAATTTCGAAGCAGCAGCAAAATTTTATGATGGCAATAACGCATGAACTAAAAACGCCTATTGCTACTGCACAGTTAAATTTGCAGACCTTGCAAAAACGAAAATTAGATGAAACAAAACAACAAAAACTAATTTCCAACACTTTGCAAGAAGCCAATAGATTAAATAATTTATGCAACAATATATTATTTGCTGCTCAATTAGACGCTGGTAAATACACAGCTTCTTTGCAATCAATTAATCTCAGTAATTTAGTTAAAAATGGATTAGAGGATTGTAAAAATCGTTTCCCCGAAAGAATAATTAAATATGATATAGAGGATGATGTACATATTGGTGGGGATGAATTTTTACTGCAAATGCTTTTAAACAACCTCATAGAAAATGCCATTAAATATTCACCTAAAGAGGAACCAATTAATTTGATTGTAGCAAAAAATATAACAGAAACAACCTTGTCTGTCATTGATTTTGGAGTCGGCATTTTAGACGATGAAAAAAATAATATATTTAAAAAGTTTTATCGGGTTGGCAATGAAAATACCAGAAAGGCCCAAGGTACCGGATTGGGACTTTACCTTTGCAAAAAAATTTGTGAAGCACATAAGGCAACAATCGCAGTAACTAACAACCAACCAAAAGGAAGTATTTTCACCATAAAATTTAGCAGCTAAAATGACCAATAATTTACCCTCAATACTTTTGGTGGAAGATGAACATAATCTTCATGAAGCTTTAAAGCTAAACTTAGAAATGGAAGGTTATGAGGTAACTTCTGCTTACGATGGTAAAGAAGCACTTCAAAAAATTGCTACTGCTTATTTCGATTTGATTATTATGGATATTATGCTTCCAGAGATTGACGGAATAACAATTACCGAAAATATTCGAGTTCATAATAATGATGTCCCTATTTTAATACTCAGCGCAAAAAATACATCAACAGATAAAATACTGGGATTAAAAAAAGGAGCAGACGATTACCTTACTAAACCATTTAACCTCGAAGAATTATTATTACGTGTTGCAAAACTCATTGCGAAAAATAAAAAAATTCAAATAAAAGAATCTATTGGCGAACTATATACTTTCGGAAAAAATACAATCAATTTCAAGTCCCAAGAATCCATTACTTATAATGGAACTTCAATAGATCTTAGCAAAAAGGAAACGCTATTATTGAAGTTACTTATTGAAAACAAGGGAGAAGTGGTTAGTAGAGAAAAAATTCTGCAAGTCGTTTGGGGATATAACGTGTACCCAACTACAAGAACAATCGATAATTTTATTTTAAACTTCCGCAAATATTTTGAAGAAGATAGTCGCGCTCCTCAATATTTTCATTCTGTAAGAGGAATGGGATATAAGTATACAGATTAAGTATCAGCAACCTGTTGTTGATTATGGCAATAAATGACTCGCTTATTCGTTATCAGCTTACAAATTATTGCCCATGTCATTGTCTTCATTAATCGATTTTTTAGAACCCGTAAATATGTCCTTACTCTCTAATGATGAGGGGTTTAAAGATTCGCAATTGGGTAAGCATATCTTAGTATTTGAAGAATCATTGCCCGATATTTCAACTGCAGACTTAGTAATTGTAGGATGTGGTGAAATGCGTGGAATGGGGGTGCAATATTTATTGAATAATGCTGCTGATAAAGTGCGTACTGAGTTGTACAGCTTGTTTTATTGGCATACCGAAGTAGTAGTTGCAGATTTGGGAAATATAAAAACAGGTGCAACAATTAAAGATAGTTATGCAGCAGTTAAAACTGTTGTTAGTGAATTAATTCAATTGGGCAAAAAAGTACTTATTCTTGGAGGATCGCATGATATAACCACCGCACAATATCTTTCTTACGGAGCGATCAACAAAATTATTGATGCCGTAGTAGTAGATGCAACAATTGATTTAGATACTGAAAGTGTTCATCCTGCTCAACAGTTTTTAGTAGATATGTTTACTGGTATTCCAAATTACTTAAAACATTATACACATATTGGGTTTCAAAGTTATTTTATGCACCCCGATATGTTACAAACAATTGACAAGCTAGGATTTGATTGTTACAGAGTAGGTAAAGTAAAGGAGTCGATTGAAGAAATGGAACCAGCAATTAGAAATAGCGAGTTATTTAGTTTTGATATAGCAGCCATTCAACACGCACATGCACCATCAAATCATATTAGTCCAAATGGTTTTAATGGGGAAGAAGCTTGTACTTTAATGCAGTATGCGGGAATGAGTAAAACTTGTACTAGTATTGGATTATATGGATATATTGCCGAGCAAGACATACATCAACTCACTGCTAAACAACAAGCACATATGCTTTGGTATGTATTAGATGGAATTCAAAAAGGAAAGATGGAAGCTGAGATGGATAATAAAAATGCATTTAATGAGTTTACAATGGCATTTGCTGAAGCAGAAACTACTTTTCTTCAAAGTAAAAGAACAGGTAGATGGTGGATGCAATTACACGACGGAAAATTTATTGCTTGCAGCTACCATGATTATGTAACCGCATGCAATAATGATATTCCTGAAAGATGGTTGCGTGCTGCAGAAAGAATTTAATATTACCTTAGTGATGATTATGAAGAAATACCTGCTATTTTCTTTTATTCTAATTACTTTTTTCGTGAGTGCTTGCTCAGTGCAAAAGCCTACTGGAATAGCATTGCAGGCTAAAAATGCAATGCTCGATAAATCTGATTTTGCTCCTGCACATGTGGGAATTAGTATATATGATCCTGTGGAGAAAAAGTACCTCTATAATTATCAAGCAGCCAAATATTTTGTTCCAGCAAGCAATACAAAATTATTTTCTTGTTATGCCGCTTTAAAAAATTTGAAAGACAGTATAGTTGCCTTTGAATATGCTACACAAGATGATAATATAGCCATTCGTTTTACTGGAGATCCAACTTTTTTGCATCCAGACTTTAAAGTACAAAGGGCGTATACTTTTCTGCAAATAAATGCTCCCAAGATTACGCTTATTACACCCCGTTGGAATGCTGCTTCTTTTGGAAATGGTTGGGCTTGGAACGATTTTGATGCCAATTATATGCCAGAGCGTTCTCCTATGCCTATTTATGGGAACCTGATTAGGTTTGAGAAAAAAGGGAATGCTTTAAAAGTTACACCCAAAGTGTTTAAAGATTCGTTGAACATTTTTGCAAATATGTCGGATGGGAATTTTGCTATAAATAGGGATAAAAACGACAATCGTTTTGAAGTAGTAAAAAGCAATAGAAAGTTTACAACTGCAGAAATACCATTTACTGTTAAAAAATCAATAGAAGATGTATCGTTCAATTTATTAGAAGATACATTGAATAGAGTATTGCATTTTGCTAATGAATTAATAGATAAGAATGCTAATTGGAAAAAATACTATTCTCAACCTACAGATTCGATGTTAAAAAAGATGATGCATGAGAGCGATAATTTTTTTGCTGAACAAACTTTGTTAATGGTGGGTAACGAGAAGATTGGTAGTATGGATGATAATAAAATTATTGACACACTTCTTAAATCAGATTTTTTGGG
>JAYVRC010000158.1:0-2470 GCA_043776615.1 Sphingobacteriia bacterium | reverse complement strand
TAATAAATTCATTGGGCCAAACGATGCTGGCAAAACAGTTAACCAATACGGGAGGTAATTCAATGGTAACATTTACGCCTGATCATAGTTTAAGAGCAGGTATTTATCAGCTGGAAATAATTGCTCCGGATAATCAACACAGTACTATTAAAGTAATTGTACAATAAAAGGTAATGCAGAATAGAGATTTTGATAAACTAAGCCAATATGGCTTTTGTTGGGGCTGCGTTGGTTACTACATAACTTTTTTAGGCTGATTTTTTTGATAATACCTAACCAGCTTCGTTAAAAATAGATGTTAAAAATGTTGGTTGCAATTAAATTTGTCGTAATCCAAAAATCTACAATTATTGCTTTATAGGGAACAGGCATTAAATTGAAAACTGACATTCACCCTTTAGGAGATAGTTGCAAAAGCTACCCCCAATAACTATCGGATGTAATTTGAATCCCAAACGTTATTGAATTGAGTTTTAGTTGATGTTTGTAAAACTCAAACTATAAAAAAGCGAAAACCTAATTAACTTTTATTAGAAATTGTTTCTTTATTGTTAGCAACCGGATTTAACTTTTTTAAACCCATTGCCAGCTCTTTAATTTTTTCTTTTATTGCGTAAGTATAAGAGAAAATATTATATACATCTATTGGATAGGCACCAAAAGATTTTTTGAAATAGAGCAAACCAGGCAAGTCATCCCATCCCCCAAAATCATAAAACTTAAGCCCTCTTTCTTTAAAATATTTTATATCGAAATAGTGCAGTAGTTTATTAGCATCTGCTATATTACTAGGGTTATAATTACTATTTAAGCGCATCGATCCAGACTCCATTAATCTTACTATACCTGACTGTAAGTCCTCGATGTAGGAGTGAGCAACTAATATTTCACCATTCAACACTGCGTAACTGCATTTCCAGGATTCTCCTTCATATTCACTTGCCCTGCTTATATCTAATTGCAATAATTTTTTTTCTTTTGCAAAAACATTATAAAAATCAATGAATTCTTTTCTATTATTACTAAAATAACATTCTACTCCTTCAGCAACCGACTTTTTTATATTTCTTTTATGTGAAGTACTGAAATTGGCATGAATAGTTTCAATTGGTTCATCTAAAGGAAGCACTACTGTATTTGTAGTTTTTTTTATACCAAAAAATTTTGGAAGATTGGCTTCCCGTAAACCCCTGTAGCAAACTGGTAGAATAAGATCGGTCCACTTGAATTTATATTCAAACCAACTTTCTGTTAAAGTAAAAAAAAATTGCTTTTTTTTAATAGTGACCATTTCTGAATTTTAAACAAATTTATATATAAAAAAATAATTGCATCTGCTGAATATTTATCAGTTGCATTATTAAAAAATTATTTTTTATTGAATACTATAAAAACCTGTTTAACGAAACATATTTTTTTAGTAAACACTAAATTAATATCGCAAAGGAAGCGAAGATATTTGCTTTGTTTTTTAAAGTCGACAAAATTTCCCTCAATTTATTTTTTGCCATAAAAGAGTAGTTGTAATAATCAAAAACGATAAGGGGATGGACTCCGAAGGCTTATTTAAATTTAAGTAAGCCCGGTACATTTACCCAACCACCAAAATCATACTTAAGCAGCCCCCGTTCTTTAAAATATTTTATATCGTAATGATGGAGCAATTTATTTGCTTGCGCAATTTTACTGGTATCATACTGGTCATTTAAACGCAAAGAAATTAGCCTTACTATTCCTGATTTATTGTCCAGAAGGTATGAACGGGCCGCAAGTATTTGTAAATTCATTTCGGCATAACTATATTTCCATTCTTAATTGCTAAATTCTTCCAGATTAGCTAAATTCAACGTGTATAAATTCTTTCTTTTTGCAAAATCATTTTAAAACTCAATAAAGCCCATTCTGTCGTTATTATTAAAACACTTAAAACCAACTGCCACTGCTTTTTTTATAAACCTTTTGTGGGAGGTGCTGAAATTGGCAAAAATTACATCTGTTGGTTCAATTTAAGAAAGCACAACTGTTTTCGATTGTTTTTTTACACTCCCCAAAAAGAGGGGTTCTTTTTCTGTCTTAAATCTTTTTAACAGGTGGGTAAAAACAAATCTGTCCATTTAAATTGATAACCGAACCAATTTTCAGTGAGCCTAAAAAAAAGCCGTTTTTTTTAATTGTAACCATTGGACAATAAATTAAAATTTTTTTTGAAAGATATGGGGAGATAAAAATTTACCCTAAAAACGGGTTAATTTATTTAGCTACTAAAACCAACTAAACTCTATAAAAAACAGAGTATTCTGTAAAACAAAATGCTCGTGTAAGCAAGGGTAATTTATAAAATATGGGTTATTCCTAAATTTACAAAAGCCAGTTGTAACTACTTGATTTTGCTATACTGCCTGTCTCTTTTGTAATATTTAACCGGGTATTCTTCCTGGGATTTTAGCATCTTTGAAAAAAAGCTTTTAAC
>JAYVRC010000157.1:0-2470 GCA_043776615.1 Sphingobacteriia bacterium | reverse complement strand
GGTATGCATATTTATACACCTTGGTGGAAAGACAACAAAAAACTCGATTTTCCTCGTGGTTATCATATTGAGTATTGGGGAGGCATGAGTCAACCTGCTTACGGATTTGGTATGGGTATGCAAGGTTTAAATGGAAAATACCAAGTAAACGGAAAAACAAAAGAAGCGGGTGGTTATGGTGCTTCTTTAAAAGAAGATGTTCGTTTCTTTTATGGTGCAGGTGTTGGTATGGCAGGCAGGGGGGAAGCTGTTCCGAATATTAACAACTATTGCGAAATTGATCCAACAGTAGTTGATAAATATGGTATTCCTGTTTTGCGTTTTCATACCAAGAACTCGGAGTATGAAATTAATCAAGCGAAACACATGAAAGAAACCTTTAAGGAAATTATGCACAATATGGGTGCAATAATTACTTGGGGCGGAGAAGATGATGCTACCAATAATTATGGATTATCTAAACCAGGCAATATTATACATGAGGCAGGAACAGTAAGAATGGGTGCCGATAAAAAAACGTCGGCGTTAAATAAATGGAGTCAAGCACATGATTGTAAAACCTTGTTCTGTGTAGATGGTTCTCAATTTACATCTCAAGCAGATAAAAATATTACATGGACTATTCTCGCGCTTAGTATGCGTGCAAGTGAATACATTATTGATGAAATGAAAAAACAAAATATTTAAAATGGATAGGAGAAAATCAATTAAAGCGCTATTTGTTGGAACCGTTGGAGCTGGTGTATTGGTAGAAGCTTGTAAGTCTGCCGATAAAAAAGCAATTGTTGCATCTGCCGATGCGGCATTAGAAGATAGAATGCAAGAAGAGAAAGACTATCTAGTAAAAATGGAGAAAGAAGAAAAATTTTTCACATCAAATGAAATGGCAACAATTGCTATACTTTCCGATATTATTATTCCCAAAGATGCTATGAGTGGAAGTGCAACAGAGGCAAAGGTTCCAGATTTTATAGAGTTCATTGTAAAAGACATGCCTACTCATCAAACACCATTACGTGGTGGATTAAGATGGTTGGATATGCATTGTTTAAAGCAGTATGAAAAAGCGTTTAAAGATTGTGATGCAAAACAACAAATTGCTATAGTTGATGAAATTGCCTATCCACAAAAAGCAAAACCTGAAGTGAAACAAGGTGTTGCTTTTTTTAATTTAATGCGCGATTTAGTAGCAACAGGTTTTTATACTTCCGAAATCGGAGTAAAAGATATTGATTATAAAGGAAATGTTCCTAATCAATGGAATGGTGTACCAGATGATGTTTTGAAGCAATACAAACTTTCTTATTCCGAAAGAGAAATGAAAGAGTGCGTTAGTTTCGAAAAAGAAAGCTAGCACTAACTCACCCCACTTCCATTATCAATAGCAATTGCTGGATTAATGAAATGCAACTTACCAGAAGTATCTTCAGCTGTTAATATCATACCATTGCTTTCAATACCTTTCATTTTGCGAGGTGCTAAATTACAAACTACGGTAACTTGTTTTCCAACAATCTCTTGGGGAGTATAATGTAAAGCAATACCAGAAACAATCGTTCTTATTTCAAATCCTAAGTCAACTTGTAGCTGTAATAATTTATCTGCTTTGGCAACTTTTTCAGCAGCTATAATCGTACCTACTTTCAAATCGATTTTTGCAAAATCATCAAAAACTATCTCAGGTTTTATCATTGGATTAATTTCATTTTGTACTTTTTTAGCGGGTGTATTGGTTGTGACTGATTCTTTGTTCACAGCAGCTTTTTTTAATTTTTCAATTTGAAATGCAATTTCCTCATCTTCAATTTTTCTGAACAATAATTCTGGCGCTCGCAAACTATATCCAACACTTAATAATTTCATACTACCAGCGTTTTCCCAATCCAATATTTTATCAACAACTTTTAATAGGTAGCAAATTTTCTTTGCAGTGAACGGTAAGAATGGATTAATCAACACGGCTAAATTAGCGGTAAGTTGTAAACAGATATGTAAACAATTATCAATTAATTGTTGAGCTTCAGGGTTTGTTTCTATTTGCTTTGCTAATATCCAAGGTTCTTTTTTCTGCATGTATTGATTGCCAATACGTGCCAGATTTATTACTTCGAACTGGGCATCTCTGAATTTATATTCTTCTAATAATTTTTCTACTTTTTCTTTGGTTGATTTTATAGATGCAATGGTTACTTTATCTAATTCATCAATTAAAGCAGCATGTAATGGAGGAACTTTTCCATTACAAAGCTTATGCATTAACACCAATGATCTATTGATATAATTACCAAAGATGCTTACCAGCTCGCTATTATTGGCATCCTGAAAACCCTTCCATGTAAATTCACTGTCTTTACTTTCTGGTGCAATTAATGTAAGATAATATCTAAGCGCATCTGCCAATTGACTACCACCGTTTTCGGGTTTGATGAAATCGTTCACATAATCCTCCATCTCTAACTTCCAATTTCTA
>JAYVRC010000156.1:0-2479 GCA_043776615.1 Sphingobacteriia bacterium | reverse complement strand
GAAGATACGCTTCAATATGTTCACTTGACTGATCAATTACTACGAATTTTTCTCTATGTCCTTTTAAAGTTCTGGCTGTTTGTTGACCATTCCTTCCAAAGCCACAAATGATTACGTGTTGATCCATTGAATTAATTTGTTGCATCAGTTTTTTGTTTTTAAAATATCTAGTCATTTCTCCACTAGCGATGAGTTGGGTGAGCTTTGCCAACGCATAAGTAAATGTGGAAAATGATCCGATAATTAGAAAAATATTAAATATCCTACCTGTAGTAGAGAGCTCATGAACTTCGCCATATCCAATAGTAGATATGGTGGTAATAGTCATATACAGTGCATCAAAAAAAGTATAATTCTCGATGATTACGAATCCAAATGTACCAATGGTAAGAATTAAAACAATTAATCCAAACCACAAAAGTAAAGGATTGATTCTATTTTGTAAATTCATTGCATTGAAATTAGAAAAAAAAACTAAATACACGCATTAAATCTACAATCTAAGTAATAGTATATAAAAATGCCTATTGACCAATGCCTAATACCAAATGATTTTCTTTAATAAATTGTAGTTAATTTCGTTCCAATGTCACTCGAATTAGAACATCCCAATTTATTTGAGCAATTTGAATTACTCATTGCAAAAGAAGATAAACTAGAGATACGGGAATTCCTGAATCAACAGAATATTAGTGATGTTGCCGATCTTATAAACGAATATCCTGATTATGAAGCTCAAATTATTGCTAATATGGCAATTCATAGAGCTGCAAGTGTTTTTAAAATTCTCGATATTGCACAACAGAAAGATATTGTTAAAGAACTCCCCTATTCAAAAACAGCAGAGTTACTCAATGAATTACAAGCAGATGATCGTACCGACTTTTTAGAAGAGCTTCCAAAAGCAGCTATACGCGATTTAATTAAATTACTTGATCCGGAAGAAAGAAAAATTACACTTGCATTATTAGGTTATCCTGAAGATAGTGTAGGTAGATTAATGACACCCGATTATGTTTATGTATATCCCCAAAATACTGTTACAGAAGTTTTTGAAACCATCAGAAAATATGCGAGAAACAGTGAAACAATTGATGTTATTTATGTGATTGATAAAGATGGTCAATTAATAGATGATATAAGAATTAGGGATATTATTTTAGCCGCTGCAGATAAAAGAGTGGAGGAAATTACAGATGGAAGGGTGGTATCTTTAAAAGTAAATGATGATCAGGAAAATGCACAACAGGTTTTTAAAATGAATAACAGAGTGGCACTGCCTGTTGTTGATGAAAATAATATTTTATTAGGCATTGTTACCATTGATGATATGCTTTGGGTAGTAAATGAAGAGTTCAGTGAAGACATGCAAAAAATGGGTGGTACAGAAGCATTAAATGAACCTTATCTCGATATTCCATTATTAAAATTATTTAAAAAAAGAATTGGCTGGTTAGTAATTTTATTTATTGGCGAAATGCTTACTGCTACTGCTATGGGTTATTTTGAAGATGAAATAGCTAAAGCAATTGTATTAGCACTATTTGTTCCATTAATTATTTCAAGTGGTGGAAATAGTGGCTCACAAGCCTCCACACTTATTATTCAGGCAATGGCAGTTGGCGAAATCACCATTTCGGATTGGTGGAAAGTTTTAAGAAGAGAAATAGTGAGTGGTATTTTATTGGGATCAGTATTAGGTATAATCGGTTTTATTAGAGTAGCAGTTTGGCACTCAATTGTTCCTCAAATTTATGGACCTCATTGGCAAATGATTGGAGCAACCGTTGGCTTTTCGTTAATAGGTGTAGTTTTATGGGGAACTTTAAGTGGCTCTATGTTACCAATATTATTAAAAAAGTTAGGTGCAGATCCTGCAGTATCTTCAGCCCCTTTTGTTGCTACTTTGGTAGATGTAACTGGGCTAATTATTTATTTTAGTTTCGCCTATCTTTTTTTGCAAGGGCTACTTTTATAAACAGTATACACTTTATAAACTTCCCTTCAACAAGCTCCCTTTCTAGTCGGGATTCTTTAGAGATACAGCTTTACAATTAATGCCTATTTCCCCGTTTCCTTTTCCATCATTAAATAAGCTTTTATAAATCCATCAATTTCTCCATTCATTACTGGGCCCACATTGCCCACTTCATAATCGGTTCTATGGTCTTTGATCATTTTATATGGATGAAACACATAGCTTCTAATTTGGCTTCCCCACTCTATTTTTTTCTTACCTGCGTTGGTTGCATTGATTGCTTCTTGTCGTTTTCTAAGTTCTTCTTCATACAATCTACTCTTCAACATCTTCATGGCTAATTCGCGGTTTTCGCCCTGTGTTCTAGCTTGCTGACATTCAACAATAAACCCACTGGGTATTTGTTTCAGCCTAACTGCGGTTTCAACTTTATTTACGTTTTGGCCACCACTACCTCCACTTCTATAAAAAGCCCATTCAATATCAGCTGGATTTACATTA
>JAYVRC010000155.1:0-2480 GCA_043776615.1 Sphingobacteriia bacterium | reverse complement strand
CAGAAGCCAATCCAGAATTATTTTATTTGATAGAAGATACATTGAAGCAACTCGATAAAGGAAATGCAACATTAACAGGTAATCTCCCATTGTATTTTACTATGCATTTAGCAAGTGAATTAGGGTTTCAATTGCAAGGAGATTATTCAAATGCTACACCAATTGTTGATTTGCAAGAGGGAATATTTGTTGCATTCAAGCCAAGTCATCCCTATTATTTAGAAGAAAATTTGGCAAAAATAACTGCTGAAATTGCTAATCTCCCTTTTTATAGCGAACTAGAAAATATTCAACTAAATCAACAAACACGTAGGCAATTATTAGAAGCCTATCAATTGTATTTATCGTTGCATATTACCGATTTTGGCACGATGAAGAGTTATGCAATTTTGCAAGAAGTGCTTGCATAGAAAGTGGTGGTTCGGCATTTCGGAATTAATATATATGTCACCCTAATTTGGTTCAAGAGTCTTATCATTAATTTTGTAGAGGGTGACAATTATCAAATCAATCTCCTAACAATAGTATCTTCATTAATTGAAGTTGATGAACTTCCTTGTAATAAAATTACGCCTGGTTTTTTTCCTTTATTAAAATCTCCAATTGTATCATCCATTTGTAATGCTTTGGCCCCATTGAGTGTAGACCATTGAAGCAATTCTTCTAATGGAATTGAAGGGAAATTTTTAGTAATGGTTTTTAATTCATCTAGTATACTTAAAGAATGATTGCTTGCTAAACTATCTGTGCCAATAGTGATATTGGAATTATACCTACTCAACATTTCTATAGGAGGCATTTTATTTTCTATATACAAATTGGCATTGGGGCATAAACACCAATAAATTGATTGTTTGTTTTGCAAAGATTGTTGATTGGTAAACAAACAATCTTCAGCTGATGTTTCTGTATTGTGAACCAATAATACATTGTTTGCTTTTTGCATTTTTGGTAGAATAGTTTGCAAACTTGTTTTGCCACTGGGTTTAAAATGTATTTGATCAATATTCATTGCTTCGTACATCTCAATAAATGCTCCAGTACCCGTTTTAAAAAGTTCGTCTTCTGCTTTTGATTCTTGATTATGTATTGTTATAGAGTTGCCAATAAAATGAGGCATCAACATTTCCCATAATTGATTAGAAACTGAATAGGGTGCATGTGGTGAGATCGATAATCTGGAATCTTCAATCTGAGCCTTAAATGCTTCAGCTATTTTTTTGGAATGATCATAACGTACTTCAGCAATTGCTGGTTTCCAACCGCTTACTTCAATAAAATTATAATATGATAATCTGTTTAATTTTTTCTGCTCAATCGTTAGCGTGTTATTGCAAATATCTCCAACAGCAACAATACCATTTGTAATCATTTCATCTTCAGCTTTTGAAATAGCAGCTAGTATTTCCTCTTCCGGAAAATGACGCTCATTTACAATTTTTAAAATAAAATTGGGTAAGCCAGTATGTTCAGGAATTAATCCTTTCATATGACTCAACTCTAAATGGCAATGCGCGTTTACAAAACCCGGACAAATAATACCTTGATAGTGTTGAACATTATCACCAGCATTTTCAATAGCAACTATATCTTGAACAACACCGTTGTTGTCTGTAATTAAAACAGACTGGCCTGAAAATAATTCAGTACCAGTAAAAATTTGGCCAGCAGAAAATTTTAAGTAGCTCAAATTATTGTAGTTCGTATTCTTTAATGAGTAATTCAGGAGGAATTCGCAACAACTTGCTAAACTTCCTTATCATAGTTAAAGATAAGGCTTGCTTATAATTCAGCACTTTACTCACTGTAGCCTTATCGCCATATTCTCTTGCTAGGTCAGCGGCTTTGTAACCAAAATCTTCCATTCGTATTTTAATGAATTCGATGGGGTCGAGTTCTGGTAGGGTAGAAGTTTTGTTTTCGTAGTCATTAATAATATGTACTAATAGCATAAGCTCTCTGTAATTTTCATCACCCTTTTTTGCATACCTGATTTTTTCATAGCGAGCTATTGCATCATTGTATTCAGACTCTGTTTCAATCAAAAACCAACTTTTCATATGCTTACATTAAATAGTTGCTGGATTTATATTATCATAATCAGCATGTGTTCCAATAAATCGACCTACACGGCAACTACTTGATTTTCAAAGGTAAAAAATGGTTGGCAATTTGCCAACTTTTGTATAAAAAAGCAAATAGCAATTCTTTTTTGATGATAATTTTTCAAATCAATCAAAATAATTATTGAAAATCAATTAGTTATGAATGGTGCTCTAAAAATAGTTGTCAATATTTTTGGAAAATCCAATGCATGATCGCACCTTCGCCCTCCCAAAAATGGGAACATTCTTACCGGTGGGATAGCGCCGGTTTCATTTAAACAGCACATTATGAGTAAACTTCATTTCACCACCAAGCATGCTAACGAGGCTACCGTTCAACACAACTGGTATGTTGTTGATGGTGCTAATCAAACC
>JAYVRC010000154.1:0-2483 GCA_043776615.1 Sphingobacteriia bacterium | reverse complement strand
CTCATATAAACGATGTACACCTGTTGTAGTTTCTTCACTCAATCCTTTAATGTGAGAAATTAATTCAGGGTATTTATCAAAAACAATATTGGTTAAATCTCCGCCATCATCTAAAATCATATTTAAAGGACGATCAGCTCCTCCAAAAAACAATGTTTGCTCTATACACCAATCAGCTTCTTCTTGAGTTTGACCTTTCCAAGCAAATACGCCAATACCTGCAGCTGCAATAGCAGCAGCTGCCAGATCTTGTGTAGAAAATATATTACAAGAACTCCATTTTACTTCGGCACCCAAGGCAATCAATGTTTCAATTAACACTGCTGTTTGAATAGTCATGTGTAAGCAACCCGCAACACGAGCACCTTTTAATGGTTGTGACGCACCGTATTCTGCACGTAAAGACATAAGCCCTGGCATTTCTGCTTCTGCTAAACGAATTTCTTTTCTGCCCCAATCGGCTAAACTAAAATCAGCTACTTTGTATTTTAAGCTGAAGTCGATAGATGTGGTTAGTGTTGACATAGTTATTATTTTATGAAGCACAAAGCTATATTTAAAGAATAAAACAACATAATTATTTAAAAATAAAGAATAAATAACTATAATTTGTATCTTTATAAGCATAAAACACTTTTTTGTAATGCCTAAACCTTTAATAAAAGCCGATTCCACTATTCCCAATTTGTTAGATGCCAAAGACCTAGCTATTTTAAAACTCCTACAGCATAATGCGCGCATTACTGTTAAGGAAATTGCTGATACGGTTTTGTTGAGTACTACTCCTGTGCATGAACGAATTAAACGAATGGAAGAAAGTGGTGTAATTAAACAATATGCCACTTTGGTTGATCATACCAAAGTAAAAAAAGGATTGATGGTAATTTGCTATGTTTCTTTAAAACAGCACGATAAAATACTTGGCGGGAAATTTATTAAAAGAATGCACGAATTAAATGAAGTAATTGAGTGTTATAATATTTCAGGTGAGTTTGATTTTATGTTGAAAGTAGTTGCCGAAAGTATGGACGCTTACTACGATTTTCATGTGAACAAATTAAGTCAGGCCGAAAATATTGGTCATGTGCAATCCGTATTTGTAATGGGTGTAATTAAACAAACGCACGTGTTAGTTTATTAAACTTACAAATCAATACCCATTATATAATCATCCATCACATAACCATGTTCTAATTCCAATATTTTTTCTTCTAGTATTGTAAAACCATATTTTAAATAAAAATTGGTTGCTTTATTTACTTTGTTCACTTGTAAAACCAACTGCGTACCACCATTATTTTTTGCATACGCTATTGCTTTCAGCAGCAAAGCCTTTCCAGCACCAGTTTTCTGAGTAGTTGGCAATACATACAATTTATTCAATTTAAAAATATTATTCCTTTCATTGGATATCGATGCAAAGCCAATTGGTAAGCCTTCTATTTCAAATAAATAAAACTGATGACCATTAGCCAATTGGTTTTCTAAAGAAGGAGTGGAGTACATTAACTCCAACATATAAGTTAATTGTTCTGCCGAAATAATATCACCATAGGCTACAGGCCAAGTAGCATGTGCTATTTGTTGAATTGTAGCGAAGTCTTTATCTGTTGCTTTTCGAATCATACAAGTAAAATAAATAATAAAACCCTTCGATAAACTCAAGGTGACAGTATTATGGGATTTGTTTTATCGGTTCTTTTTTCTTCAGCGTAATTTTTTTCATTAACCATTGCGAAGCAAATGCACTTGCAGTTCCTACAGCAGCTCCCATTAAAACATCGGAAGGGTAGTGTTGACCTAAATACATTCTAGAATATCCAACCGAAGTTGCCCATGCAAATGCAGGGACCGCTATATACCATTTCTTAGTAGTTAATGTAAGTGAAGCAGCGGTTGAAAAAGCAGCAGTTGTATGACCGGATGGAAATGATTTTCCAGACTCGTATACATCTGGATAGATATCTGAATAGGATTCATACGGCCGAGGTCGATTAACAATTCGTTTTAGTAATTGAGTTGTAACAGTTGATATTGCTAAGCTTCCTAATACTTCAAAAGATTGCTTTTGTAACTTTTTGTCGTGGTTAATAATTGAAATCAATAACATGCCAGCAGGTATTCCAACTGAAATCGGCCCTGCGGATGCAGAAATATTTTTCCAAAAGTTACTGCTTGGCGGATTTGGATTAATATTTCTAACCATATCTACTTCCCATTGACCTTGCGAAAAAATAGATTGGATGTATAATATACAAATAACACTTAAAACTAATTTTCTATTCATCTTTATTTTTTATAATAACTCGATAACCCTATAACTTATTTAAAGATTTTTCAAACTCTCTTCAATCATTGAAATTCTAGCTGCTGAATCGGATTGCTTTTTTCTTTCCAATGCAATAATTTCAGGTTTAGCATTAGCTACAAATTTTTCATTGCTTAATTTCTTTATTACTGAAGCTAAAAAGTTTTGTTCGTAC
>JAYVRC010000153.1:0-2483 GCA_043776615.1 Sphingobacteriia bacterium | reverse complement strand
AAGCTTATTAGCTGCTGGAAATTATACTTGTACTGTTACAGACAATAATGGATGTATTACATCTTCATCAACTACTGTTTCACAGCCAACTCAACTTCAAGCGGTAATCATTAATCCAATAAATGTTGCTTGTAATGGCCAAAGCAATGGTAGTGCTGATTGCAGTTCTTCTGGCGGTACAGGATTAAAAACTTTTTTATGGTATGATGCACTTAATACTGTAATTGCAAGTGCTCATAACGTAGCACCCCTCGGTGCTGGAAATTATCATTGCGTTGTGACTGATGCAAATAGTTGTACAAGTTCAGCAAGCGTTACAATCATCCAACCATCCATTTTGACAGCTTCTATCTCAAGTCAATCACCTGCAACATGCCTAGGAAGTTATTTAGATGGTGCTGCAACAATTAGCGCTAGTGGAGGAACGGCAAATTATTCTTACATGTGGTCAAACGGCGTTACAACTATGACGCGCACTGATTTACTTTCAGGAAACTCCTATTCATGCACAGTAACCGATAATCATGGTTGTACAACTTCTGCAACAACTACGCCTATTGGTTCTGCACTAGGTTTTGCTCTTTCAACTTCCGCAACATCTTCTCTTTGCGAAGGACCAATTGCTGATGGAACTGCGACTGTTACTGTTTCTCCAGTAGGAGTATATAATTTTTTGTGGAATCATTATGCAAATGATCAATCAACACCTACAGCAATTAATTTGAGCCAAGGTACTTATTCAGTTACAGTAAGTTCAGGTAGTTGTAGTACATTATCATCTTCAACGGTAAATAACTCTAATTCATTTTATCCTATTACTTCACCTATTACCACCCATGTTTATATTAACTCTGGTGGAACAGTAAAAATTCTTGGAGGAATTGAAATCGGGAATGGCGGAACCTTAACAATTGATAATACCACTGTTGAAATTGTTTATATTTTCGCTGGGGCAGAACATTCAGGACAAGTTAAGCATTACCTAGCGAAAATAAATGTTGAAAAGGGTGGGAAATTGGAAGTGCTTAATAATTCAGTATTAACAGGGTGCAATGGCGGAATTTGGGATGGAATTGAAATGGATGGAGATCTGAATTCAGGGCAATTAGCAAATAACCAGCCTGTAGTGGAGATTGACCATTCAACGATAAGAAACGCAAATGTAGGCGTAGGTGCGTACGCGTTTAATTACTTTTACGATGCACCGAATCACAATGCATTTGTTGCATCTCCCGGTGGAATTTTACATACAAGAAATGATGCCCGATTTATAAATAATAAAATCAGTGTAGCATTTCCAGAATCTTATATACCAACTTTAATAAGTACAATTGATCAAACTACATTTATTTATGATGATGATAGTCCATTTAAAAATCAAGTTTCTTCAAGTTCGCCCATGATATTCATTAAAACCGCCACGAATAGAGGTTTAATAATTTCGAATTGTACTTTCACTTCTAATGTTAGCAACACAACTACTACTGATGACAATAGAGGTATTGGAATTCGAGCTTTCAATTCAAGTTTTGATGTAATTCAATCTGGAGCAGGAACTGGGAATAATTTCACTGGCCTGACTGATGGTATTTATTCTACGAGTTCTAACTCGCTTTCAACTTTAATAAACATTACAGGCAATACTTTCCAAAACAATTTGCATTCAATTTATGGAAATGGTTTTTCTTTTAGTAGTAT
Organism: Sphingobacteriia bacterium; assembly: GCA_043776615.1. Taxonomy (GTDB): domain Bacteria; phylum Bacteroidota; class Bacteroidia; order Chitinophagales; family Chitinophagaceae; genus Sediminibacterium. Next base: position 785 of record JAYVRC010000153.1, on the reverse strand, counting down.
TCTAAATAACACATTTGCAGTTCCAGCAAATTCCAATGGATTCGATACATGGGGTTGTTATTTATTAGGTTGCAAAGGTTTTGACATCGCTGGAAATACATTTAATGGCCCATCTTCGACATCCAATTTTAATTATGGAGTGATAGTCAATAAATCGGAACTTGCTCCTACAATTGCAGGCGACAACATTTTTAATAATCTAAGAATCGGAACTCAAACGGAAGGAGACAATCCAGATTTGCAAATTTACTGTAATGAATATAATGGTAATGAAACATCATGGTTTATTAACCCACAATCTTCTGCAAGTTCATTTAATGATCAAGGAACTGGGTGCAACTCGAACCAAGTGAGAGCTAATAACCTCTTTGACCCGTATCAAGGGTGCAGCGGTAGTCAAGTTTCGATAAAGAATAATTTAAGTACAACTTGGAGTTATTTTGGTTGGGGTTTCCCTGCAAATGAAATCCCCGATGGTTCATGCCTTTCAATGGGTATAGCAAATCTATATACATGTTTTGGTTCAACTTTTGATGGAAATTCACGTTGCTCCACTTGGAGAATATGCGATCAAGGGAATGCTGATTGCATTCAAACCTTGAAAGGTTCTATGAGCAGTATTACAGACCTAAAGGAAAGAAATAAAATTATTAAAGAGGTGGTTAGTTTTTATCTGAAGGAAAATCTAGCCGATAGTCTTACAAACTTCTTATCTTCTTTAACTGATACGAAAGCTTCAAAATTGCTTCTTGAAAAATATATCAAGTTTTCGGAATCAAACGCTG
>JAYVRC010000152.1:0-2484 GCA_043776615.1 Sphingobacteriia bacterium | reverse complement strand
TATTATTAATTGTATCAACAGCATACTTCATAGTACTCTTACCTATCAACGAAAACCAAATAGAATCTGAAGTTTTAACCGTTAGTAAATACCTACCTATAGAATCTGTTATTGTTCCTCTCCCAGAAGTGCTTTGAACTGCAACAGCCTCTAGCGGACGACGTGCAGAAATATCATACACCGTTCCACTGATGGTAATAAATTGAGCAGAAGCATTGCCAAATAATACAACATTCAACAGCACTGTTACAATAAAGCGAATGCGCAATTTTTTTCTCAAATGCCCTTAATTATTTGGTAATATTAAAGCAGCAGAGGCAGAATACCATCGATTTTAATCAAATTAACTTGCTTTTTGCAGTTTGGCATTATTTAAAACTTCATATCAATAATGTAGGGCAGCATCCTACGCCATGTAGGCCAGTCATGCGTTATATCGGATCCCCATACATCTAAATCATTCCATATACCTTTATTATACAAAACCGCACTAAAACGTTTTGAAGCTTCTGGATCTTCATAATTACCACTTCCAGAATAAATATGTATATGTTTACTAGCTCGTATTTTTTCTAAATACCAATCATCGTTTAAATTGGGCACATAGTGCTCGGGACTATTGTAATAAACCTGATCATCCCAAAAACCATCTGTATATTCTGTAAGGTTATATACCCCGCTCATGCTAATAGCTCCATTAATAATATCGGGGCGTTTTAAAAATAAGTTCATTGCGTGCAGCGCGCCAAAACTTGCACCGCAAGTATAGATCATTGTTTCTTGGCTAGTACTTGTACGAATAAAAGGAATCACTTCATTAAAAACATATTCGTTGAATTGATTTTGTCGGATAGCTTTATGTTCGGGAATCATTTCCTTATTCATCCAGCTCTCTTTATTCATACTATCAATGCTAAAAACACGAATTTTTCCTGAGTTAATTTGTGGCGCCAATGCATCCATCATCTGAAATCTTTCGTATTCTAAATAGTCGGCAGCAGCGGTTGGAATCAACAAAATTACAAAGCCAAAATGGCCATAAGAAACAATCGGCATTTCTTTATTTAATGCAGGGCTATACCAAGAAGAAAGTTGTTTATTCATAAGCTAATCAATACAAGATTTCTTAATTTCTTTCCAAAGATCTCTATAACACTGTGCAGCATAACTGCTTGCAGCAAAGGTTTCTAGAGGAGCTTCATTTACTCCCATTTTTTCTACATCGCTTAAATAAGGGATATAATTTTTGAAAAATATTTTGTCTTTATAAAAATCATTGATTACTTCGTGATGCAAGTTTTTACGGTGATCTACCATGCTAAAAAAACATTTTAGCTTACTGATATCAACATCATTTTCTCTACAATAACTCAAAACAGATTCGTATGATCGGATGGATAATGTAGTAGGGATATTTGGCATTAACACCCAATCAGCTCCATTAAAAATGGCGTCATGCAATACAGAAATTCCTGGAGGGCAATCTAAAAAAACAATATCATAGTCTTTTTTTATTGTTGCAAGAATAGTAGCAATTTTTTTCTTCGACTGTTTCATTTCACTCAATAAAATATCTGCATGCCTAGCAGAAAGATCTGCAGGAATAATATCCAAATTTTCGTAATCTGAATGTTGAATTGCTGCTGAAAGCGATATTTCACTATTCAATATTTTTTTAGCTTCATTTTTTACCGTAGTATTAACGCCTAAATAAAACGAAGAGGAACCCTGTGGATCTAAATCCCACACCAAAGTTTTGAATCCTTCTTTTGCAGCTAAGTAGGCTAAATTAATTGTGGCTGCTGTTTTGCCTACTCCGCCTTTTAAATTGTATAAAGCTATAGTTACCATCGACGATATTTTAAGTGTAGTAAGATAGTAAAAATTACAATAAAGCGCCTAACAAAAGGCAGCCTAAAACAATAAATGGTGCTGGAATTCGATTGCTTCGCAACAGTATAAAAGTAATAATTACAATAAGAATATCCAAAAAAGCACCGGTATATTGACCATCAAAAAGAGGAAAAAAAATATTATCTTTCAATAGGTAGGCAGTTGCCCCAGCCATTATTCCTACAACAGCGGCATTAATTCCTTCTAAAGAACGATAAATTACTGCATATTTTTTTAGGTTTTGCCAAACAGGAAAAAAGAAAAGTACCAATAAGGCACTTGGTAAAAAAATAGCTACAGCACCTATAATACAACCCATCAACTGCATCATGTTCCCCTGTTCTCTCAATGCCATTCCACCTGTAAATGCCCCGATTGAAAATACTGGTCCGGGTATTGCCCTCACCAATCCCGAGCCCGTTAAAAAATCTTGTCGCCCAATTTTCAATACATCTCTTTTAGTTTCTTGTATATGTTTTGTTTCTGGCCTAGTTACATATTGCTCATACATTAATGGCATTAAAACATCTCCACCACCAAATACTAAACTTCCAAATCGATAATTGTTTTCAAAAACGTTAATCACTTTTC
>JAYVRC010000151.1:0-2489 GCA_043776615.1 Sphingobacteriia bacterium | reverse complement strand
TAAAATTACCGGTAATGTAAATATCATCATTCTTTTTTGTGGCTATATCTGTAACAACAAATCGTGCCGAAAATTGAGCATTAAGTACAAAAATTGGTATGCAAAAAAATATCGATAAACAAATACGCATGGGAAATATATTAGTCTAACACTTCCACATCTTTTGGATATTTGGCTTTATTAAACACAAATATTTTTTGGGATAAATTAGCGGAAAGGTTTATTTTATTCACTTTCAACTCGGTAATATTATTACTCTTATCAAGTATTCGAGCTTTTACCAATGTTTTTTTAGATTTATCGAAAAACAGGTTTACTTTCTGAAAATTTTTTCTTTTATCCAATGGATACATTTCAACTTCATTATATGTTCCAGGGGACGAAATTAATTTATAAGAAAAATCTTTTTCGTAAGAACCCGCTAATAATTTTTGAGGACTAAGGGTTTGACTTCCTTCTTCAACTGATGATTTAGTGATGGTTTTATTGCCATCAAAATTATACACGTTAACGCCATCACAAATAATTTCAGTTTTAGCTTGTACGAGTATATACTTTTCTCCTTGCATTGAAAGTGAAAGTGATTTTGTACCAGCGGAACGTCCTTTACTTGTAAAGGAATTAAGTGCAAACGAAGCAATAATTCCTTTGGAAGCTTTAACCTTTGAACCAAAGGCTTCAATTATTTTTTTGGCTGCTGGATCGTTTTGAGCTGAAACACATATTGAAAACCCAAGTACAAAAAGTGTAACGATGTAGAATTTTAGCATTGCATTAATTTACGGTGCAAATATAAGTATAACAATTCTTTTGACGATTTAACTTGGTTAGAGTTTAATCAAAATCGGTGAAACAGTGTTAAATTAATGAATTTAAGAATTCCTGTAATTCTGCATCTGTTTTAAAGATTACTTCTCGTGCCTTACTACCCTGATTTGGTCCAACCACACCTGCAGCTTCTAGTTGATCCATTAATCTACCTGCTCTGTTGTATCCTAGTTTCATTCTTCTTTGAATAAGGGAAGTAGATCCCATTTGGCTTCCAACTATTAACCTAGCTGCATCTTCAAAGAGGGGATCTCGATCATTTGCATCAAAATCTCGGCCTTCCATTTCTTTTTCGTCTACATATTCAGGCAATAAAAATGCCTGCGGATAACCACGTTGATCTCCAATAAACTCGCATACGCTTTCTACTTCAGGAGTATCTACAAATGCACATTGTAAACGAGTAATTTCTCCATTATAACTCACAAGCATGTCACCTTTTCCAATTAGTTGCTCGGCACCTCCAGCATCTAAAATGGTTCGGCTATCAATTTTACTAGACACTTTAAATGCAATTCTAGCAGGGAAATTTGCTTTTATTGTACCAGTAATGATATTAACTGACGGCCGTTGAGTTGCAATGATAAGATGAATCCCAATTGCTCTAGCTAATTGAGCAAGTCGAGCTATAGGCATTTCTACTTCTTTACCAGCGGTCATGATTAGATCGGCAAACTCATCTACAACAAGCACAATGAATGGAAGGTATTGATGCCCTTTTTCAGGATTTAATTTACGAGCAGTAAATTTCTCATTGTATTCCCTAATATTTCTACAACCTGCTTCTTTTAAGAGATCATAGCGATTGTCCATTTCGATACAAAGTGCGTTTAAAGTATATACAACTTTTTTGGTATCTGTAATAATAGATTCTTCTTCCCCAGGTAACTTAGCTAAAAAGTGTTTTTCAATTACTCGGTATAAACTCAACTCAACTTTTTTGGGATCTACTAAAACAAATTTTAATTGGGATGGATGTTTTTTATACAGTAATGAAACTAAAATTGCATTTAAACCAACTGATTTACCTTGGCCTGTAGCACCTGCCATTAAAAGATGTGGCATTGCCGCCAGATCTACAATAAAATTATCATTATCAATTTTTTTACCTATGGCTATAGGAAGAGAGAATGGACTAGATTGAAATTTTTCGCTTGCAAGCATTGTTTTCATGCTAACCAAAGTTTTACGAACATTGGGCACTTCAATACCAATAGTGCCTTTACCGGGGATTGGTGCAATGATTCTAATGCCGAGCGCAGCTAAACTTAGCGCAATATCATCCTCTAAATTTTTAATTCTACTAATGCGAACTCCAGGTGCTGGAACAATTTCATAAAGTGTAACAGTTGGTCCTACAGTAGCTGCTATTCGCTGTATAGCAATATCATAGTTTTTGAGTGTTGCAATGATTTGATTTTTATTGGTCTCTAATTCTTGGGGGTCGTGAACAATTTTTTCACTGCCATGGGTTTCTAATAAATCAAGTCCAGGATATTTGTAATCTTTTAAATCTAAGGTAACATCATATTTTGTTGCAAGACTTCCAACAGCGGCTTCAATAGATGCAATCTCTTCCTCCGAAATTTCGGAGGCTTCTTTTATTTCTAATTCAAGATTAGGTGCTGTTGGAGGAACATGTGCTACAATATTTTTAACAA
>JAYVRC010000150.1:0-2491 GCA_043776615.1 Sphingobacteriia bacterium | reverse complement strand
TTTTGATACGAAAACTCAACATACAGAATTATGCAATAATCAATGAGATCGAAATTGATTTTTCCAATAATTTAAATATTATTACTGGTGAAACAGGTGCCGGAAAAAGTATTTTAATGGGTGCATTGAGTTTAATTTTAGGGGAAAGAGCAGATAGTTCTGTATTGGTAAATTCAACCAAAAAATGTTTTATTGAAGGTTTCTTTTCAACTGAGAATAAAATAGAGGTAAATAATTTTTTGCGAGAACAGGAACTAGATGTAGAGGAAGAAATTGTTTTAAGAAGAGAAATAGGAACCAATGGAAAATCAAGAGCTTTTATAAATGATACACCCGCTACTTTGCTACAATTAAAACAACTTGCTGGTTTATTGGTAGACCTACACCAACAATTCGATACATTAGAACTAGGTGATGCAGATTTTCAAAGATTGGTAATTGATGCCCTTGCTGGTAACGAAAAAAACATTCACCAATACCAACAAAAATATTTCGAATGGCAGCAATTATTTAGTAAACTAAAATCATTAAAAGAGCAAAAAGCTACTTATATTAAAGAGTCGGATTATCATCAATTTTTATTAAATGAAATCAATGAATTAGCGCTTAATGAAAATGAACTAGAGGAACTCGACGAAGAGTTAAAAATGCTCGAAAATGCAGAAAATATTAAAGCAGGCTTAACAAGGGTATTTAATGAACTTAGCGACTCAGAGCAACCAATTGTATCGCAATTAAAACAATTGAATAATCAATTAACTACTTTACAACCCAATCTCAAAGAACTTGCTGAATTATCCGATCGTATGAAAGCCGCTCAAGTTGAGTTACTAGATATTGCAGATGAAATAGATAGAATAAATAATAATATACAATTTGATGAAAAAAGAATTGAATGGATTAGTCAACGATTAAATGATGGATATAAATTAATCAAAAAACATGCTGTAAAAACAACAGCAGATTTAATTTTGATACAAATAGATTTAACCAATAAACTAACCACTGTATTACAATTAGATGATTGTATAATTGAGAATGAAAAAGAATATATTACTTTACAAGATGTATTAGCAGTTGAAGCCACCATTATTAGTAAAGCAAGAAATAAAATAAGGCAGGGATTTGAAAAAAAAGTAAATGAATTACTGAAACAAGTTGGAATGCCCAATGCGCGAATACAAGTAAATTTTAGATCAGTTCCTTTGTATGAATTTGGCATTGAACAAATAGATATATTATTCGATGCAAATAATAATAATAAGTTCGAGCCAATTAGAAAAGTAGCAAGTGGAGGTGAATTAAGTCGCTTAATGTTGTGCATCAAATCATTGGTAGCAGAGTCTATAAATCTTCCAACTTTAATATTCGATGAAATTGATACAGGCATTTCTGGGGAAGCTGCAAAGCAAGTTGGAAAAATTATGCAAAAAATGTCGGAAAGCAGACAGGTTATTTGTATAACTCATCAGCCTCAAATTGCTAGTAAAGCAAATACCCATTTTTATGTTTATAAAGAAAATAAGAATGATCAAATTACAACAACCATTCGTGTATTACAAAAAGAGGAAAGAATAACTGCTATTGCTCAAATGCTTAGTGGCGAAAAACCAACTGCAGCAGCAATTGAAAATGCCAAGGAAATGATGAATTAATTAATCCGTATCTTCGAAAGGAACTATACATTTTAAACATATTAACAGATGGCTTATAATTTATTAAAAGGTAAAAGAGGAATTATTACTGGTGCTTTAGATGAAAATTCTATTGCTTGGAAAGTAGCAGAAAAAGCACATGAAGAAGGTGCAATTTTTGTTTTAACCAATGCTCCTATTGCAATGCGGATGGGAGAAATTAATAAGTTAGCAGAAAAAACTGGCTCAACTATTATTCCAGCAGATGCAACCAATGTAGATGAATTAACTACACTCTTTACCCAGTCTCAAGAAATTCTTGGAGGCAAATTAGATTTTGTATTGCATTCGATTGGAATGAGTGTAAACATTCGAAAAAAAATTCCATACATAGAATCTAATTATGATTATTTCATGAAGGGTATTGATGTTTCTGCAATGTCTTTCCATAAAATGTTGGCCGTAGCAAAAAAATTAGACGCTATTAATGAATGGGGAAGTGTTGTTGCATTAACCTATATGGCGGCTCAAAGAACTTTTCCTTTTTACACAGACATGGCAGATATTAAAGCAATGTTAGAATCAATTGCCAGAAGCTTTGGATATCATTATGGATTAGAAAAAAAAGTACGAATAAATACAGTTTCTCAATCACCTACAAAAACAACGGCAGGTACTGGTATCAAAGGATTTGGTGATTTTTATGATTTTGCCAATGCAGTTGCTCCTTTAGGAAATGCCACAGCCGAAGATTGTGCTAATTATTGTATTACGCTATTTTCCGATTTAACAAGAATGGTAACCATGCAAAATTTATTTCATGATGGGGGTTATTCTACCACAGGTGTTAGTAATGA
>JAYVRC010000149.1:0-9672 GCA_043776615.1 Sphingobacteriia bacterium | reverse complement strand
TTTTTTAAGTTTAACAAGTTACAGCAATGATTTAGTATTGTCAAAGTTGTTTGTTTTTTTGAAATAAGACAGCTGTTTTTGCAAAAAAAAATTGAGTAGCTACTATACCTATTACTAAAAAAAGGGAATTACTCAAATAAAAAATAACTCCGGCCATCACAAATAAATACATTGGGTAGAAAATCATTAAGGCTACAAATAATACGGAGTCGTAAAAAACGGTTCCCCTGGTTTTTGCTCGTACAAAATTACTTACTAATTTATACAATGGATAATGAAGCAACCATCCAAGGTTTGCAAAAATATTTAAATACTTGTTTGACGTTTCCACTTCATCAATTGGCCAACGAATCATTTTTTGAATGATAGGCCGAATTTTTGAATTAAAATTCAAGTAATTTGAGGCTTCATCGTCATATGGAAATAATTGATCTACGGGGATCGGCTTAGCGGCTTCAATTATTACGATTTTTCCAAATTTTGTAAAAGAGTTATAGGTAATAGCAACCGGTAGAATGTTTAGTTGCATTGACTTGGTCGAGTTTAGCGCAATTCTAGCAGCTCCTTTTTTAAAGGTTTGAAGTTCGTGGCTATTTATACTTTTTCCTTCAATAAAAATGAGCACTATTCCTCCTTTTGATAAAATATTGTTGCTTTCTTTAAAAGCAAACTCATTTAAATAAAGGTTATCTCTTCCCTCGCTAATTCTGTAAATTGGAATCATATTAAGTAGCCTAAGCAAAATCCTGTGTTTTTTTTGTTTAAAGGCATCACCTCTTGCCAAAAAATGAATTGGGTATTTGCATTGAGCGCCAATAATAATGGCATCTAAAAAAGAATTGGGGTGATTGGCAACAATTAATAATGGCCCTTTTTGATTAAATTGATTACGGTTCTTTAACTCTATTTTTCTACAAAAAAAAAGAGTTGCGATATTTACGGTCCATTTAATTATTTGATATATCAATTACTTTTTTGAATTAGAATTTTCACCTTCATTTTTCACAAGCTTTTTTTATTTACGGCAGTCTAACAATAAATGAGAGGCTGCCGCCTAAGCCTCCAACTGTATTTTGTCCATAAACAAATGTTGATCCTTGTAATAAAATTATAGTAGTTCGGGTAATACGCTTTCCAAAGCCTAAAGAAAGCCTACCATTTGTAAAATTAGTATTGGTAACTATACTAGGGTCGAATTTTTTGTTGCTGCTAAATGAAGTCTGATGAGAAAAGGTAATTGAAAAGGAATTATAAAAATCTACTCTTTTTCCGTAAGTAACAGAATAAAGAAATTGTTGGGGTCCATCAAGGTTATCAAAATAATTGGCATAATTAATTTGGCCAAGCAAGTATGTTGCTTTGCCTGCTGGCATAGAATAGTTGGCCTCAAAAGTAAACGCTCTTGATCCATAACCTAGTGATAGAGAATTGATAAAAGATGTGTCTATTCTATACATGGGGATAGTAAAAAGTCCCTTAATTGTAAGGTTTCTTTTAAAATCAAAGGAGGTGAAATGTTTAGATAACCCTATTGAAACATCGCCAATACCAGATATCCTACTGGTTTGTAATTGATTTATAAATCGTTGTTGAATATAGGGCACATTAAAAAGAATGTCGGTGCTTCTATTAATACCATGAATAATTGATATAGTGCTAAACTGTGTAAAAAAACTGTTGTTTTCTAGAAACTTAATCTTTTTCCAAGAGTTATCAAAGCCCGATACAGAGTATAAAAAAGAGTGGCCGGTTAATATAATCGTTCTTCCTTTGCCTGTTGGCGAATCAGCTTTAACTGTATTAAACAGCAAAACAAACAATGAAATTCCTAAAATTCTTATAATCATTTCCCCATGTTTTTTCGTTTACGAACTATTTTTTCATTCATCCATAATTGTTGATAATACCTATGATTAAGAGAGGTTTCGTGCCCGAGATTTGGTGCTATGTAGATTTCACTATTTTCTATTGTTGCTGGGTTTAGCTTATTAAAAGCCCCAATTAACGGTGCTGGGGGAGCTAGCGGATCAAGTAAACTAACCGCTAACAATATCGGACATGTAATTTTGGGGAAAAAATTCTGCACTTCAAAATAGCTGAGGTTGTTTAATAAAACTTCAATACCTATTGAAGGGTTTCTTTGGTTGTACTCTACAATACGATTTGCAGGAAAGTTATTATAAAGTTCATTGGACTTTAATTTAAATCCTTCGTGGAAATCACAAAAAATAGGATTGTCAACAACTATAGCATTTAATTTATTTTCCGTAAGCGCTGCTGTAACCAAAGCAAGTGCTCCTCCTTGGCTTCCCCCAAACATTAGAATTCGCGAAAGGTCGAATCCCATTTTTTCATGAGAAAAAAGAAACTCAATTCCCCTTAAACAATCCATATAAATACCGCGATACATATATTTTTCTTTATCATCGATATTAAAAAGAAATGGTTCAATATTTTCCGGATTAAATGGTGCCCAGTTTTTCTTTGTTCCTCTTGTGTTTAAATTAAATCCAATATAGTTATCATAAAATAATGGCTTTAATTCTATCATATATCCTGGAAGACCAATCATCAGGGGGAATTTTTTAAGCAATCTCGGTATGGTTAGCCATCCAGAAATTCTTACCCCATCCAAAGAATTCATTTCAACTTTATACACTTTATGAGAACGAGTTGTATAACTATCGTCTAAAGTAATGGAATAATCGGGGGCTATTGCTGCAAGATCTGCTTTTGCTTTATCCCAAAACTCTTCAAAATCTGGGGGCTTATGGTAAGGGGTGCTTATACTGTTTATTTTGTAGCCAAATGCGTGCTTTGTAGTGTCGTCATAAGAAGTTAGGTTTAATGCAGCAGAAATTCCATAAATACCTGGTTCTGTTACAGGGGGCGAGGTAATTTTAAATACTTTATTTCCCCTTTTGGCCAATTTAATAGAAACCGACTTTTGCGCCAAAACGTCGCCATTATCGCTTTTTAATATAAAAGTAAATGTTCCAGTCTGTTTTGTTTTATACTTATTAGTAAGATTAACGGTATAGACTATTTTATTTCCGTCCCAAAAAATGCCGTCTTTGGCTTTTGGAGTTATTACGGTAACAATTTCTCCTTCTTCTTCTGATTTGTCATTTGCGCTTATATCTTCCGCTTTACTATCTTGGCCTAAGTTTTCGGCAGATGAAAGCAATTTAAAATTATTGGCTACATGATTTTCGTCGAGTGGAGCGGTTTCTCTGGACTTATTTGTTTTCTTTCTTTTATCCGAATAAGTAAAAACATCGCTGAGCTCTCCTGAATAATCTGTTAAGGTTACCGAAAAATCTATTGTATAAAATCCTTCATTAAAAAATGGAATTTCAATAAACGACTCTACTGTTTTTTTAGCTGCTACTTTTATTTCGATATTGCCAGTAGTAATTATTTCATTTTTTTCATTTTTAATTTTATAAACCAGTGTGCCGTTTTCCTCTTCTCCTGAATTGTTTTTAATAGTAGCCCTATATTTTACTGGAGATTTTTTTCCGAATACGCCATTCTTTTTTGTAGGAAGTATTCTTAATTCTACCGGGTCTTTTAATGAGGCGTTTTTTTGAAAACCAGCTACTTGGTTTAAATTAAAAATGAACATCTCCATTAATATCAATAAAAAGAGTAGTATCCTTTTTTTAACTATTGTTTTACTTTTTTTCATTTCTAATTTTATTACTTTCCTTTTATGGAAACCTAATTAAGACAAAAAAAGCGGCTCCTATAGTCATTCCTGCATTGGTTCCATATAGTGTGTAAAAACCCTGAATATATGGAGTGATTGTTCTTGTTAGCTTTCTTCCGTATGCAATATTAATTGAGCCAGAACTAAAGTTTTTGTTGTTTGATAAATTGGGATTGAAATTTGTATTTATGCTATTAGAAACCAGATGAGCATAGTTAAATGTTAATGTGCTGTATTTGTTCAAAGATTTACCAAAAGAAACACTTCCCCTATATTGATTAGGGCCATCTTCAAAATCTAAAAACCTTGTATAGGATGCTTCTACAACGCCAAATGATTCTTTAAATGGAGTAAACGAATAATTAATGGCTCCTTGAATCCCCTTTGAAGCATAACCCAAAGAGGGCCCTTCGTTGTTTTCATATGCTGGCACAATCACCATAGCTTTTAATGTTAGGTGGCGCTTTCTTTCTGTTGAAGGAAAGTGGAAAGAAAACCCTGCAACAATATCAGTTAGTCCTGTATTAGATTGTTGTATGCCATTTGTAATAATATCTTGTTTAACAAAGGGTGCGCTCAAACTAAAATCAACTGTTCGGGTTATTCCATGAATAAGATTAACAGCTATAACGCTCGATTGAAATTTATCGGTATTACCAAAACTAACAACTTTGCCACTTGAATTAAAATATTTAGAGGAATTTAAATAACTGAGTGATGTTGATACAAGTGTTCTTCCCTTGCCAACTGGCCAATCGGCTTTGGCCTTTTGTACAACAAAAAGAGAGATTAAATAAAATAGTATATAAATTAATTTTCTCATTCTTAATATCTATTCGCATTTCTACTTGCTATTTTTTCTAAAAACCAAGTAGCAACAAAAGCATCATGACTTTTAGGTACTTCGTGCCCCAAAGAAGGGAACACATATAACTCGCTTTTTTTAATTGTATTAAATGGAAGCTTGTTGAATGCCGCAAAGGCTGTGCTTGCAGGAACAAAACGATCTAATAAACTTACGCCAAGCAACACTGGACAAACAATGTTGGGTACAAAGTTTTGCAATTCAAAATATTGCAACGTGTTTAACATTTTGTCTATGCTAATCTCTTTGTTTTTAATCTCAAATTCTAGTATGTCTTTTACTGGGAATGTTAATTCTTTATATGATTTACCAATTTCAATTGTTCTTGCCCAATCAAAAAATGTGGGAGTATTTGCTACAACTGTTCTTATTTTATCGGGCATCATAGATGCCACCACCATTGCTAGAGTTCCACCCTGACTTCCTCCAAAAGTAATTACCCTATTCAAATCCATTCCCATGTTGCTATGAGCAAAAATAAATTCAACGGCTCTTATACAATCCATATAAATACCCCTATAAACATACTTTTCATGGTCTTCTATATTTAAAAATAACTGAGGTATATCTTCTGGATTATATGTTTTTTCTGTTTTTATATCGATTCCTCTAACGTTCACCGCAAAACTGATGAAATCATCGAAGTATAATGGACTCAATTCTATTTTGTAACCACCATATCCAATCAATACAGGGTATTTTCCTTTCGGTTTGGGAATTGTAAGCCATCCATAAAAAGGAATATTGTCCCAAGAGTTTATTTCAACTTTATAAACCGTATGAAAATAAGTGCTTCTGCTTTCATCTAAAGTGATTTTATATTGAGGGTCAATTTTATTTAACTCCGTCCTAGTTGTTTCCCAAAATTTTTCGAAATCGGGTGGCGTGTGGTAGGGTGTATTTATACTGTTTATTTTATACCCAAAAGCATGGTATGTAGTATCATCATAAGTATTTAAGTTTACTGCAGCTGACACATCGTAAACCCCTGGTTCATTTACAGCAGGTAAAACTATACTGAATTTTTTTATCCCCCTTTTTGCTAATTTAATTTTAACTTCCTTTTCGCCAATAAGCTCTCCTGTATCGGTTTTTATAAATACCTTAAATGTACCTTGCTGTTTGGTTTTATATTTATTAATCAGCGTTACACTATACTTAATATTCTTATTGTCGTAATAAAGTCCATCTTTGTTTGAAGGACTCATTTTTGTTATTATTTCACCTTCTTCTTGATCAGCTGGGGGCTCTTCCTCTACAGTTGCCTTTTCTGATTCCACAACAAGCGCTTCTTTTTTAGAGGCTTCTGTTTTATCTATATTATCGCGCGACCAATTTTGATCGTAAGGGTTAGGTATATTTCTTCTGTCTTTTACTTTACGTGGTGGACCAGAATATGCAAAGTTTCTTGTAATCGTTTCGTTATAATCGTTTAGTTCAAATGTGGCATTTAATGTATAGGTTCCTTCCTGATCAATCTCAACTTCGAATGAAGATTCCAACTTTTTTTTTGCATTCACCTTTACGTCTAATGAATTGGTTAATACGGTTTCTCCATTTTCATTATTTACATTATATACCATTGTTCCTTCTTGGTCATTACCCATTGGGTTTTTAATGACTATTCTAAACTTTACTGGTTTTTTTGCTCGGAAAGATCCTTTTTTATCGGAGGGTTCTAATAGAACAGTTACGCCTGTTTCTTTTTTCTGAAAAGCTTTTGTTTTAGCAGGTAAAAAGAATACTACCAAAAGCACAAAAAAGCATGCAAGACTTGTATTTAGATTATGCTTTTTTCTACACATGCTTATTGTACTTTTTTCTTTTCCAGTAAAGAAGATTTTCTGATATATAAATTAACTGGTTCCTCAATAAATTTGTAAAGTACAATTGAAACAATGTTTAGTATAATGAATACGATTGCTATTGATACAGCAGTATAATTTATGTTTTCAGATAACCACCAGAGCTCTTTTGCATCCAACCATTTAAAGAACCTGTCGGTGTTGTATTCACTAAAATCTGCCGCTAGTTTAGATATAATTCCAATGTGTATTAAATAAAAAATATAGGAGCTTTTACCTAAAAGTTGCATCGTTTTAGTTGATAAGAACTTACTAATCAACGACTTTTCTTTCATTAATCCATAAAACAGAATAGCCACCCCAATTGGCAATAATAAGTTGTTTGCAAATATACCAGCCGGTTGGTACAGCCCAAAAGGCATATCGTTACTTAGTGGCTGTATTACCATTATACCAATAGATGAGGCCATCAAAAACATGCCAAACCAAGTATATATTGGTATTCTAGCAGTTGATTCTTTGCTCTTTAAAATAATTAATGCAAGGCCAATGCCTATAAAGAATTCAATACATCTTCCAAAAAAAGTGTACAGAAACATAAATCTAAAATTGCCGAAAAAACCAAGAAAATTTACATGAGAAAAAATTAATACCAGCAAACATCCCAGCCCTATAAACAATATGGGTAAGTATATAAAAGACTTTCTTGCTTTTTTAATCTGCATAAAGAAAAATGGCGCAAGAAAATAAAAACATTCTTCCACAGTAAGCGACCATCCTTGGCTTACTCCAGTAAATTTAAGATCGTCGAAGAATCCCCTTAAAAAAAATATATTAAAAAATAATAAGAGCATTGGAGAAGCGGATGTACCAAAAATTGCATTGTCTTTCATTATCCATCCAAAAATAAATGTGGCCAAGGTTAGTATGAGGTACATTGGATAAATTCGCGCTATTCTATTCTTAATATATTTTCTAAACCAAGTACTAGTAATTTCGCAAGTGTCGTAATAACGCAAACCAATTAAGAATCCGCTTAACACAAAAAAAAGCGTTACTCCCATATGAAACTCGTTGAGTATTCGAAAAAGGGGATACGAAAACCCTGCTTGATTAAAGTGATGAAAGAAAACTAAATATGCCGCTATAGCTCTTACTCCCGTTAGTGCTGGTATATATTCTTTTGACTTCATATCGTCTTGATTCGATTTCTAAAGTTTCGCTACCAATTGAATTGATCCGCCGCTTCCCTTACCTGTGTTTTTTCCAAAAACATCCGAAAAAATATTGAAGAAAAGTTGATTATGTTGGCTAATTTTTGTTCCAAAACCGGCACCTAATCTGAAATAGGAAAAGGATCTATTCAAATTTAAATTATTGGGGTTAAACACCGTTGATGAGCTTGTAGAGTTTACTCCATTCATAGAGAAGGTAATCTTATTTTTGTCGTTTAATGGAATTCCAAACAATGCGTCTAAAAACAATTGTGTTGGTCCTTCTGGACTAAAATATTGTCTTAACCCACCAGAAACATCAAAGTAAGTATTTTTTAACCGTTCTCTGTTGGTACTTGCAAACGACATTTTAATTTCTCCTCCTACTTGTTGAAACCCCGTGTATGGTTCTTTATCAGCAACGTTTGTATATAGCGGGATAATTAATGATCCGCTAACGGTTAAAAATTTATAATAATCAAAACTGTTCAGTAAATACTGTAATCCCACCGTTGCGTCTCCTAAGCTTGAATTTGATTGTAATGAATTGGTTTCGCGTTTTGTTTGCAACGTATAATTGATATTTCCAATCAAATCTAATTTATCCCCAATACCAATTCCTCCATAAACACCAAAATAGTGGGATGTAAATCTTCCGCTATTTGAATAATCAAAATAATTTCCGCTTGCGTCCCAATACCCTTTTGCGGTATATAAGTTATACGATGGTACTAGTAAATGTTTTCCTCGGCCTATAGGAAATCCAGCATAGGCAACACTAGAAATTAAAGCTAGTAAAACGATTGTGATTGTTTTTTTCATGGGGCTTTTTTCTTTATTAGAATATTTTTTTAATCCAGTAATTTTGAAAACTATAATACACATAATTCATTCCACCGTCATCGGGACTCATAAATATTTCTCTATTATCAATTCTAATTTGATTGTATAATGCAATTGCGGCTTGAGGTGGACAAACCGTGTTTTTTAAATTATGACCAAATAAAACCTTACAACGAATGTTTGTAGCAAAGTTTACCGGATCAAAATAGTCCCAGTTTCTAAACAATCCTTCTTTATTTAAACGATTGCGCGGATTAGATATATATGCCTGAAAATTTTTAACTGGCCAAGGAGTTACGCTTTGTGTTTCTGCCAATGTAAATAAAGTGCGCATATCTGTATATACCGGTGTTTCAAGTATACATCCAATTGGCCTTGTGTCCATTGACGCTACAACAGTTGCTAGCACTGCTCCTTGCCCCTGACCCTTTACAATTACTTTTTTTATGTCGAGTTTTAGCTGCTCATTACGATATATAAAATCTAATCCTCTTAGTGCATCCATATAAGCACCCCTGTATATATATCTATATTTATCATTCAGATTAATAATATTATATGTGTTAAAATCGGCGTTGGTATTGTCTTTGCTATTTCCGTGCCCCCTAACATTTACTCTAAATACTGCCATGTCTTTTCGCAATGAATCAGGACGCATATCTTCAAGATATCCGGGTAATTCATATAACACATTGTATTTTCCTTTATCTTTTGGAACAGACAACCAACCTCTAATTGTTTGATAATCTAAAGACTGAAACTCTACTAAAAAAACATCAACATCTCTAGTACTTTGATCTCCTCTTCGTGTAACCCTAAACTTTGGATCTATATTTATTAGATCTCTTTTTGCGTCATCCCAAAACTGATCAAAATCTTGTGGTCGATTTACGTTTGAATATATTTTTTCTGGATCAACGCCATATCCAAAAAACAAAGTGTCGTTATACTTATTGGCAGATACAATCAATCTTAATTGATAAAAACCCGGAACTGTTCTATCGTTTTCTAGTTTCAAGTCATTAGCATAGCTTCTTTTTGCATCGATAGTGAATCCGATTTCTTGATTAAACGTTTGTTCTCCTTTGTGGTTTTTTACTTCGATTTTTACAGTACCTCGAATTTTTTCGCCAGTATTGTTTCTAAATCTCAGGTCATAACCCACTTTATCGTCATTTCGAAATATGCCATCTTTTTTAAACGGGCGAATATCATAGGAAAGTCCTTTTTGAG
>JAYVRC010000148.1:0-2496 GCA_043776615.1 Sphingobacteriia bacterium | reverse complement strand
AAGGCAATGCCAATACCTCCACCATACGTAACTATGGTAATCGTATCTTTCTCACGGAGGTTAGAAACCAATAATTTAAAAGCATTTTGCAATAAGGGTAAACGATTGGGTTTATCCATTGATCCTGAAATGTCAATCAAAAAAACAAGGTTAGAGGGTGGGATACTTTCTAAGTTGATTTTAGGTGCAGCAATCTGTAGAAACAAGAGCTTGTTTTCTTTATTCCACGGGCAGGTTGTGATTTTTGATTGAAAATTAAATTTGGTATTTACGATACTGTCATACAATTTGGAAAAATTAAAATAGTTCAACATCTCCTCAATTCTTATGGCATCGATAGGAACGAACATTTCGTTGTTTAAAAATCTACGAATATTACTATAAGAAGCTTTATCAACATTCAATGCAAATCCGGTTTCAGGATATTTATTTGTATTCACAAACTCGTTTTCTGAAAGACTACGATAACTCTCACCCATTGTGGCTAAAATATTAATAGATCCAGCTTTTAGATTGGTAGTTACTGAGGACAACTTTCTTTTATACAATTGGGCAGTGCTGGGAAGCATCTTCAATAAGAAATTTTGAAATTTTCTTGTATCAATTTCTTTTCTTATGGTTTCATAACCATCAAAACTTAAGGTGATGGTATCTGTTGTTTGAGACATTGATATTCCAAAGGTTCCGGTATTACCACTGTAATAAGGGAAAGCCCCTTTAGAATTAATTTTTATTTTTACTCCTTCCAATAAACGTCCCCGATCATTTTTAATTTCACCCCGTAAATAATATTGACTGAATGTAAAAGTGGGTATTGCGCAACAAAGAAAAAGCCAAAAGAAGGTTTTCATTTGTTATATGATATTTATCTACATCAAGTAAAGAATGTGTAAACTAAATCTACTATTGCCACAGAAGGTACAGATTATTCTGTTGCATTATTGATGTATTCTTCACTAATTGATGAGTTGATGAATAGCAATTTAACGAAGAAAGTCATCAAATATTAGTCGAATCTGTATTTTTGACACAATTTTATGCTTCTTCGAGCTGGTATAATTCACGGATATTTCTTCCTAGCCCATCATAATCCAATCCATAACCTAGTAAAAACTTATTGGGAACACTAAAACAACAATAGTCTATGTTAACAGGGAATATAGTGGCCTCCGGTTTGTGAAGAAGCACAGCAATTTTTAAAGAAAGAGGTTGTTGGTTACGTAACTGAGGCAAAAATTCATTCATGGTTTTGCCGGTATCAATAATGTCTTCTAAAACTACTACATGGCGGCCTGTGATATCTATATCCAGACCTATGGCTGTTACCACTTGTCCACTTGATTTAGTGCCTTTGTAGGAAGCTAGTTTAATAAAACAAATTTCTGCTTCAATGCTTAATTCTTTAAAAAGATCTGAAGAGAACATAAAAGAACCATTGAGTATTGATATGAATAATGGTTTTTTGCCTTTGTAATCATTTGTTAACTGTACAGCCAATTCTTTAACTTTCTCAAGTATCAACGCTTCTGGTATAAATGGTACAAATTTTTTATCGTGTACAGTTATTCTAGACATGTAGTAATGATGTTGATTTGTTTTAAATTATATGAGCTAATTGGGTAATCTAACGGGTTGTATAGTATTGATGGAAATGGGATGTAAATATATCTTATCACCCGCAACAATTTTGGTTGTTTTAGAAAAATGGTTGTATTCTAACAAGTTTTCTAGTCGAATTCCCTCTATTTGACAAATATCATGAATGTTTTCACCTTCATTCACTATATGAAAATCAGTTCCCCCTTTTTTAAGTTTTCTTTCAATAAATACCAAGCGGTCCTTGTCCAGAACATCCATTGCAGGGAATTCATTAAATTCCATTAATCGGCTCAACGATAAATCATATTGGTTGGCTAATAGCAATAGGGACGTGCCTTCGAAGGAGTAGATGACTTTGGTTTGATTGATTGAAAATATACCCGTTGGATACTTTACATTTTTTAATGATTTGGTATCAATTAATTTGGATTCTTCTACTGACTTAGTAATCCCATTTTCATTTTCCCATTCTTTTTTGTTAAGTGAAAGACTTGGAAATGAAGATTTTGTTGCGGGGGCCTCATCGGTTTTATTTTTATGAGGATTGCTTAATGTACTCAGGGTATTTACAGCCAGACTGTACTGTTGTAAATTGTAATCGGCAATTACTTTTAATAATTTTTGTGGATAGGTACTACTGGTTGCATAACCTGCTTTTTTCAATCCATAGGCCCAGCCCTCATCATCGTTGGGGTCTAAATAAAAAAGAGCGGAATAGTTTGGTCGATTTCTTAAAAAATCTGAATGGTCTTTGTATGAATCTTCAACAGTTGGGTAAACTCGAAAACATTCACCTTTTTCATCATCATCATGATAAGTTTTAGCACCTGTCCATTCTGTTTTACATTTAATACCAAAATGATTATTTGATGTTTTTGCCAAATTGCTTTCACCAGA
>JAYVRC010000147.1:0-2499 GCA_043776615.1 Sphingobacteriia bacterium | reverse complement strand
GCTTGCCAGGTTGCTGTAATACTTGTTGTAGTGGCACTTGTTTGAGTTAATAATGATAATGGCTGGCAGGGAGCAATGTTAAGGCCATTAATTTTGATATTTGCAAAAGTACTGCTTGTAGTACCTAGTGGAGGTACAGATGGATCAGGATTTGTAGCATCGCTGGCGAATCCTAAAACTCTATTTGTACTCAAAGATGTTCCTGCAAACCGAGAGGAGCCATTATCTCCGGTTTTGTTTTCATCTATTGCTACTACCAAGTTTCCTGAAGCAGATGAATATGGAAAAGCAGTGGGTAAGGTTATGGTTATCCATCCTGGAATAGTATAACCAGTTAAGACTCCACTATATACCTGCGTAAGATTTGCGATGGGTACCCAATCAGATCCGGATGTGAAAATGCTTTTTGAAGTTACACCCAAATATACAGTAACATCATCTGAAAGGTCTAGCGCAGATCCGTTATAATAAAACTGGATATTTGTAATATTTCCATTTGCAGCTATTTCTGATGCCAGATAAATTGTTTGTACATAAGAGAACCCATAAAAACGATTCCAAGGAGAATTTGCAACAGCAGTCCCTGTCCCAATTGAAACTTGTTGGGAAAAAAGTATGGATTTAATTAATAGTGCGAATAGAAAAAAATAAAGTTTTTTCATAGTTGTATTTTGAAATTTCAATGGCAAATTACTTAATTCTTCCAACAATGGTAAAAAATGGAACTTTAACCAATTATTTTAACGGTTATTAAGTGTAATATTATTAAATAAAATAACTGGGCTGATGTGATTATTAGCTTTAATTTTTGTCTTTACAAACTAATTCCTAAACCAAGATTAGCCGATAATTGAATTCCTTTTGAGAGGTTATAATTATAATACAAAGTACTGTCATCATTTTTCTGATACTTTGCCATCAAGCTGCATGTAAATCTAGTTTGATAACTAATAAAATAGTTCAAGTTGCCAGACACTTCAGCTTTCCCATAAAAATTATTACCTGAATTTATAGATTGATATCCTATTTCTGGTTGCACATTGAAATTGATAATTGTTCTGGTGTTTGGATAAATAGCATGTTGATAAAATAACGAAATGCCTGTCTGCCTAATGTCATTTATCTTATTGTTTTCACTGGTAATAACATTGTTCATTAAGTACTTATTCGTAAGTTTATTTGTTAGCAGGTATAGTCTAATGGATGCTCCAAAATTGTTTTGATGGGCTAGGTTTGCTGGAAGGTATTTTTGAAAACCTGCCATAATTGTAAGTGATTTGTTTTGTATTTTTCCTTTGGTTTCAGTAGCCCCGTCATTTTGGGTGGTGTTGTTATTTTGTTCATAAAACCCGGGACTTAGCCTAATGAATTTTTCTGTTCCTGATAGTCGGGAATTGTTGAATGCAAAAAATAAGATGTCATTTAAATTGTTGAAGTAATTGATGTCGGTTTTATTAATCTTCCCTTTTTCCTGTAGATAATTATCAACGGTTGCTAATAAAAACTTAGTCCTTCTTCTAGAGTCCAATACTCGAGTGTTGTTTCCTTTGGTTATGTTTTTGGCAAGGCCTATCAATTCCTCCGAGGTTAGTTCATCTGATAATTGTTTCGCTTCTTTTAGTTCTTTATAAAGCCACAAAGCATTTTGCATATCTGTTACGTTTTCCAATCTGCCTTTACCAATGCCCAGATTAAGGGCAAATGAATATTGTCCAAGCTTGTCTTTATAAAGATCCGGAATATTTGAACTTTCATTCTTAGCCTTATTCATACTTCCAAATAAATCAGTTCCTACTTCAAAAAAGTATTTTTCTACAAACCATTTGTTCAGCAGAAAAAAATGAGGGTTTATTGCAAAACTACTATTCGTATTTACCACCGATTGATTATCAGACTTTGCTCTGTTGAAGCTGCCATTCATACTTGCCGATGCATTCAATAGGATTTTATCCGTGCTTTTTGTGAAGTAATAAGCACCTCCGAAGCTACCCGATGAAGAACTGTTTTTGTAAATATCAGAAACCTCATTTTTATAAAATTGCCCCGATCCATTTACAGATAATTCTACAGCCCGATAATTGTTTATCCTGTAAGTATAGTGTTGTAAAAGAGAATCGTTTTGAGCATACAAATAGTTAGCAGAAAATATCATCAAAGTAAAAAGTACAGATTTATTCATTTTAAATATTTTCGGATAAAAGTATTGGATTAAGGTATTCAGGCACACTCGTTTGCTAAAATTTTTGCATCCTTTTCGTTAAAATCAAAAGGTGAAAAAATAGAAAGTAACAAGATGTCCTTGCATCCGCATACTCTGTTGCTATACGTGTTTTTATTCTTGTTGTTTAGCCAATTGCAGCTACTGCTAAAAGTAGATTTATATTGGTCATATCATCATTACAAATCCGGCTGTGGGGTATATCTCAAATAAGGTTTCACCACTTTTATCCCTTTGGGAAACTTCTTCATAGCATCTTCTGTACTGACAGAGGAAACCAC
>JAYVRC010000146.1:0-2504 GCA_043776615.1 Sphingobacteriia bacterium | reverse complement strand
ATATAATTAGGCCATCTGCAGAAGAAATTTTTGCAAATCCTCGAGCAAGATCAACCAAACTCAGATGGGCTATTAAAGCATAAACAAGCTACTTCTATTCAAAAATCTAAAAGTATCTGCGTTAGTTAGTTTTATTGTTTCTTTTGAGCGAACTTAATTTTATTAATTCAATTCTTAAGTAGTTTATCTGCCACCTTCTATCTGCACTGTGCTTTGTTTGATATTGTTGAAAGTAGAAAGAAATATAACCCGATGTATTAAAATTACCATGTCGTATATAGTAAGCACCTGTTCCAAAATCTATATTATTAATCGGTTCAGGAATAATAAAGTGAGCATCTGCATAGCCTTGTTCATACGCATTTTCTAAACGTTGACGACTCAATGCATCTACTACTTTTACTTTGATATCATTTTGGGCATATGTGAAAGACGTTATTGATGCTTGTATGTTGGTGTTTTATGAATGAAATTTATAATGATTGTACGTCAAATAATCGCTAATTATCCTTCAACTTGTAGTTATATTTATACTATTGAATAGTTTTAAAAATATTGCTACAATATTGCTTGAATGTATGAAGTATTGATTAGTGATAAATGCTAAAAAAGAGATGAATTGTATAATAAAAATTAAACTCTTGGTGGGGAATAATCATTATTGAGATAGATAATTGTTGTACTCATGGG
This sequence comes from Sphingobacteriia bacterium, assembly GCA_043776615.1. GTDB lineage: Bacteria > Bacteroidota > Bacteroidia > Chitinophagales > Chitinophagaceae > Sediminibacterium. The sequence goes on along the minus strand of JAYVRC010000146.1, from coordinate 1,814 downwards.
TAATGCAGTAGCTTGTTTTCCCTTAATTTTGCCCCTTCATGAAGGCAAAAACACTCCATAAAGACAAAGTAAACATTATTACACTAGGCTGTAGCAAAAATTTAGTAGATAGTGAAGTATTAAGCGGACAGCTTACAGCAAATGATATTAGCGTAGTGCATGAAAACAAAAAGCTAGATCATAATATAGTAGTAGTAAATACTTGTGGCTTTATAGACAAGGCTAAGGAAGAAAGCATTAATACGATTTTAGATCAATTAGAATTAAAGCGAAGAGGTGAATTAGATAAGGTATATGTAACCGGCTGCCTTAGCGAAAGGTACAGAAGTGATTTGGAATTAGAAATGCCTGAAGTAGATGCATGGTTTGGCACATTAGAATTGCCTATGATATTAAAGCAGTTTGATGCCGATTATAAAGCAGAATTAATTGGAGAGCGCATGTTGAGTACTCCAAAGCATTATGCATATTTAAAGATTAGTGAAGGTTGTAATAGAACCTGCTCTTTTTGTGCTATACCATTAATGCGAGGTAAGCATATAAGCCGAACAATAGAATCTTTGGTTGAAGAGGCAGAAGCGCTGGTTAAAAAAGGGGTAAAAGAAATAATGCTTATTGCTCAAGAGCTTACTTATTATGGCTTGGATATTTATAAAAAGCGTGAGTTACCCAAATTATTGAATGCATTAGCTGATATAAATGGACTAGAATGGATTCGCTTGCATTATGCTTATCCTAGTAAATTTCCTTTAGAAATATTAGACGTTATACGTGATCGAGTCAATATTTGCAAATACCTTGATATGCCTTTGCAGCACGCAAGTAATAATATGCTTACTGCGATGCATCGCAATATTACTCGAGAAGAAATGACTGAATTGATTTATCAGATTCGTGAACGAGTGCCAGGTATTTGTTTGCGTACAACGCTAATTGCAGGATTTCCTGGAGAAACCGAAGACGATGTAGAAGAGTTGAAAGCATTTTTAATGGAACATCGTTTTGATAGAGTAGGTATTTTTAATTATTCACATGAAGAAAATACTTCTGCTTATGATTTAATAGATGATGTTCCTGCTGAAGTAAAATCTGAACGTGCACAATCCATTATGGAAGTGCAACAAGAGATAAGTTACGAAATCAATCAATCAAAAATCGGCAAAATATTTAAAGTACTCATTGATAAAAAAGAAGCTGGTAGGTATTTAGGCAGAACTGAATTTGATAGCGTGGAAGTAGACAATGAAGTAGTAATTCATTCAACAAAAAAACTCCTGATAGGGGAGTTTGTAAATGTGTTAATTACCAAAGCGTATGATTATGATTTGGAAGGTGAAGTAGTTTAAATTTTTAAACCGAATGTAAAAATTACGTTCCCCCTACTACCAGTTTGTGTTGCAAAAGTGTTTGGCTTATCATTTAATAAATAAGGAAATTGGTAATCCTTGTTTATGATATGTGAATAAGTTAGATCGATAAAAAATCCTTTATTTCTATAACCAATTCCGCCAGAACCTATAATTCGATTGGCGTTTAATACTTTGTCTGCATAAGGGCTTCCATAAAAAGCACCTCCTAAACGAAACATCCAAGTATTAAATTTCAACTCTCCTCCCAATTTAAAATTGATATTTCCTTTGTAAGTGTCTTTAATAACCTCATTAATTGAGCGATAGTAATTTACTAAATTATTATTTGATTGATTTTCATTGGCAGCCGAAAAACGCGCTCCTTTATAATTTACAAATTCCAAATCTGCACTAATAAATCCTCTTTGTAATCGGGTATCTTTTACTTCTCTAAAAACATAACTT
>JAYVRC010000145.1:0-2508 GCA_043776615.1 Sphingobacteriia bacterium | reverse complement strand
GAGAAGGAGGTAGATACTGTTACACTTTATTTAAATCCAATTACTCAAAAAGAATATTATGATTATATTTTTTCGCTAAATCCTAAGCGAATTATTTTTAATCCGGGTACAGAAAATGATGAGTTAGAAAATCTTGCCAAAGCAAAAGGAATACAAGTTATAGAAGCTTGTACTTTGGTAATGCTGAGCACTGGTCAATATTAAATTTCAATTATACTCCCCATCCTTCTCTATCTAAACTTCGGTACTGGATTGCTTCTGCAATATGCTCTGGCTTAATTGAAATGCTTGCATCTAAATCGGCAATAGTTCTACTAACTTTTAAAATCCTATCGTAAGCTCTTGCACTTAGGTTTAAACGTTCCATGGCTTTTTTTAATAAATTTTCAGCTACCGAATTTAAAATGCATACTTCTCTTAATTTACTTGAACTCATTTGAGCATTTGCATAAACTCCTTCGCTCAATTTAAATCTTTCAGTTTGTATAGTTCTTGCAGCAATTACTCTTTCTCTTATTGAGGAAGATTTTTCTCCCTTTTGATGATTGCTCAATGCATTAAAAGAAACGGGAGTAACTTCTACATGTAAATCAATTCGATCGAGTAATGGCCCTGAAACTCTATTCAAATATTTCTGTACCATTCCAGGAGCGCAAGTACATTCTTTTTCTGGATGATTGTGAAACCCACATGGGCATGGGTTCATGGATGCTATCAACATAAAATTTGCAGGAAAATCTAGTGCAATTCTAGTTCTAGAAATAGTTACTTTTCTTTCTTCCATTGGTTGCCTCATTACTTCTAAAACGGTTCTTTTAAATTCAGGCAATTCATCTAAAAACAATACACCGTTATGCGATAAAGATATTTCTCCAGGTTGAGGGTTGCTTCCTCCTCCAACTAGTGCAACATCTGATATGGTATGATGTGGAGATCTGAATGGACGTTGATTGATCAGTGCACTATTTACCGGTAGTTTTCCAGCAACACTATGAATTTTTGTTGTTTCTAATGCTTCTTGTAAACTTAGTGGTGGAAGTATGCTTGGCAATCTTTTTGCAAGCATTGTTTTTCCTGCACCAGGTGGTCCGATTAATATTGCATTATGACTTCCGGCTGCTGCTATTTCTAACGCACGTTTAATATTTTCTTGTCCCTTTACATCATCAAAATCAAAATCATAAAGCCCTTGCGTATTAAAAAAATCATCTCTGGTATTAATTTGTTCTGGTTGTAAACTATTTTCATCAGCAAAAAAGTTAATAACGTCTTTAAAATGAGCAACACCATATACTAGTAAATTATTTACCATGGCTGCCTCTCTCACATTTGCTTTAGGTACAATCAATCCTTTAAATCCTTCTTTTCTAGCTTGAATAGCAATTGGTAAAGCACCACGAATTGCCTGAACCGATCCATCTAATCCCAATTCGCCCATTATAATATAATTGCTTAACCGTTCTGGATTTTCTAATTGTTCACTAGCACCTAAAACGCCTAAAGCAATTGGCAAATCTAATGCCGAGCCCGATTTTTTTATATCAGCAGGAGCAAGATTTACTACTACTTTTGTTCGTGGCATATGAAAGTCGTTGGTTTTAATAGCGCTCTCGGTTCTTTGTAAACTTTCTCTAACGGCATTGTCGGGAAGGCCCACAATTGCATAACCCTGCCCCATACTAACATTTACTTCAATAGTAATAGTAATGGCATCAACACCATATACGGCGCTGCCAAATGTTTTTACAAGCATAAATTGGATAATTAATCCGCAGAACAAATAATAGTCCTCTCACGGGAGTTAAATAATAGAGAGGTTACAAACAAAATGAAATTAGTGATTATTTAGGAAAAGTTGAAGTATTTGGATGAAAATATTGCCAGGAATGCCAAAACTCTTGGTATGATTGGATGGTTTTTAATTGACTATTTTTTAATGTTCCATCAACACATTTTCCATTTTTGAGCCAAACAGATTGGGTTTGTAAGTCCTTTATTTTTGTTGAATCTTCCGTTTTTATAAATTGAAGAATTTGATTATTTATCATGCTTTCAAAAGCATAAAATGTTTTTCCATTGGGCTCAACTGTAATTAGTATGGGTGTTTCTTGAATAGCGTCGTTAATTAAAGTTTGCTTTACTAAAAAATTCCAATCATATGCTTTGCTTTGTCCATTCAAGTTAATTCCAACAACCCAAGATTTAAATTTCCAAGAACTTGAATCTCTTTTTTCTAAAGAGCTTTTAATAGTTCCTTCATCAAAGCCATTAAGATTGGCATAATTTTTTTTGAAATTACTATCGGGTTGTAAAATAGTTGTTTCAGGATGAAGTTGTATCCAATTTCCCAATTGCATTTGATGTGATGGAATTTCAATTAATTGTTTACCTTTTAACTTTCCTGTTATTGCAATGCCTGTTGCTTGCTGCCACCAACTTTTAGTGAAACTATCTTCGAACATTGCGTTAAAATGATCCATACCTACCAACCTAAATTGTTGTAGTATA
>JAYVRC010000144.1:0-2508 GCA_043776615.1 Sphingobacteriia bacterium | reverse complement strand
TTCCTGAGTAAAATAAAACAAACTTTAAACCCCTTGTTAGACTAAAAAAATATTTTTTAAATTTCAGTACTATATCTACATACTTTTTTGTACTTATTTGAGTTACACTAGCATGTATTCATTTGTACGAAATAATTCGTATTAAGTTAGATTTATACTCATGAAATCATTCACTCCGCTTTCAATCAGCACTATAAAAAAATTTAAGAATTATTTTTAGGCAATTACACACATTCAAATACTATATATTGTATCAACGGTAATGCTTTTTATTAATAAAAAAAATACTTAGCCCCTTATAGAAATTTAAACACAACTATTGTTCTTTGCAGTAGGTGTATGAGTCAAATAAGCTATAGCAGTGGTAATACACCAAGTAACCACCTCAATTACCCTTATATAGTTATTTAATATTTTTACATTTGTATATGTTTGGAATATATTGTAGAAATTCAAAAAACCGTCAAGATGAGTACTGTATAAATAATCAACGTGATGCAGGTATCCAATGTGCAAATAAAGAGGGAATTGGTCATAAGAAGGGAATAAATTTCTGTAAGAATTTATTTTAGATTTACTTTCTTCATGTAGGCAACAACATCATTAACAGAAAGTGTCGTTTTTCTTTTACCTGAGTTTAATGAGGGTAGGGGATTGCTTTTGTCATTTATCCAATTGCGAATTGTAGCAGGTGTAACCGCAAGAGTTTTTGCAGCTTTCTTAACTGACATTCTTTCATTAGTTGGGTCGGAGTATAGTGTTTTTAAGGGTAATTCAACTTGAAAGTCAACACATGCCATTAATATCGCATCGTTTAATTTAGTACTAAATTGTTTTATACTAAACAGGATGGCATCCGCCTCTTCGCCTTTTCGCTGGGCCAGTACCATATAACTGTTTACGAACTCTTTTATCTTCTCATAATCTACATCTAATTCTTTTAATTTCCCCAGAACAAGGTAAGGATTTATTCCATTTGTTTCTTTGCTCATTCTGTTACTAATTCATTTGTGTAATTAACTATTTGTGCCTTTGTATCAATATATTTATTCAAAGTAGAAATTGACTTATGTCCCGTGTATTTAAGTATCTCAGAAACGGGCACTCTCATATTTACAAGCATTGTACAAAATGAATCTCTGCCCCTATGAATTGAAATACATTCCCACCTCTTCAGGTAATTCCCAGTACTATTTAAAAATTTTGTGTCATCGTTAAACCAACCTGTATCTTTTAGTAATAATTTTAAAGTCTTATTAAAATTAGCATTTTCATACTTATTAAAAGTATAGTTGTACTTTCTCATAATTTCAATAGTGATTTTATTGAGAGGTACCCTAAATATTTCCTTGGTTTTTTCTGCTGCTTTTTCAATCATTAGCCCTACAGTGGGTACATCAAAAATATATCGAAAATTGAAGGAATACATATCATACCACCGCATGCCTGTAAAACAACTTAAAACGAAAATATCTTTCACATAATTTGACTTTTCATTTTTAAAATCATACAGATATAGCTTATTCACTTCTTCCTTATTTACAATAGCCTTAATTGCCTCAGAACCTGGTAAAGTTCTGTAGTATGTTGCTAATCCTTTAGGAAATTCAAAATATCTTTCATCCGCCATCCAATGGAAAAATCCAATTACTAAGCCCATTCTCTTTTTTATTGTTGAACCTATCAAACCGCCCTTTGTCCAATACTTACCACCTCGTTTTCGTGGTTTATCATAGTCTTGTCTTTTAGTTTCGTTGAATACCACAAATCGGTTCATCCACTCTCTATTAATTTCTTCAATATAAATTTCACTTTTGCTATATGTAATAAAGTCCTCTAGATAAAATTTTATATTTAAATAATCTTTTATAGACTTTTTGCTAAATCCTTTTCTATTAAATTCTATCTGTTTTGTTGCATAAAACTTGAGATAATAGTCCATCAATTTTTTTGAATCTTTGACTTGCTTATCGAATTCGTCCCATGCTCTACTAAACTGCTCACCTGTGGGTTGAACACTAAATTTATACAAATGGTCTTTAAGAATTTTTTCAGCCTTGGATAGACAAGAATCCATCTTTTGCTGTTTTAGAGTAGAATCTTTGACTGTTGTTCTCACACTACCATTTGATTTTAATTCTTGTTTGTTTGTAAGGGCAACTCCTGTAGACCTCCGAGTCCTTGAGTTCAAATGCTGATATTCTATCTTTACATAACCTGCATGATAAACTACAAATGCTTTCATTATTTATTATCTTTACTTGAAATGAATAACCATACCCAAATCATACCTAAATTTAAGCAATTTTAGGAAAAATTAAATATAATTAAGATGTTGTAAGAAAACTATCTCATTAAAAATCAATGAAAAGCAATTATTTAGATATGTTAAGAAAAATGCTGTTAGTCCGCTAGGGACCTCCTAAAAATAGTAAGCCGCATATAAATGCGGCTTTTCTATTTTAGTAATTTTATTGATTACGAAAGTTTATAAAAGTATTTTTACAG
>JAYVRC010000143.1:0-9759 GCA_043776615.1 Sphingobacteriia bacterium | reverse complement strand
CTTTGTGATTTTCAGGGAACTAACTGGTGGCATTTATTTTGGAAAGAAAATATTAAGCGAAGATCAAACCTATGCCAGTGATGAATGTGCTTACAATGTGTATGAAATAGAAAGAGTTGCACATTTGGCTTTTAAATATGCTCAAACACGAAAAAGAAAATTAACCTTAATTGATAAGGCCAATGTACTTGAAACTTCTCGCTTGTGGCGCAAAGTAGTTCAAGGCTTAACAACTCAATATCCAGATATTACTGTTGATTATATGTTTGTTGATAATGCAGCAATGCAAATAATTATTAACCCTGCTCAGTTTGATGTAGTGCTCACCGAAAACATGTTTGGTGATATCATAAGCGATGAAGCTAGTGTGTTGAGCGGCTCTTTGGGTTTATTGCCTTCTGCTTCTTTAGGAAATGATGCAGCATTGTTTGAACCCATTCATGGTTCTTACCCCCAAGCTACTGGGAAAGATATTGCCAATCCGTTGGGCTCTATTTTATCTACTGCAATGATGCTTGATTATTTTGAAATGTTTGAAGAAGCAAAAGCAGTAAGAGAAGCGGTTAATTGGACTTTATCCAACGGATTTGTTTCAAAAGACATTGATGCAATTAATAATTATGGCACCAATGCTATTGGCGACTTAATTGCAGATTTTATTAAACGAAATTCTAAATCTGCAGCAGCAAAAAATGCTGTATTGAATGCTTCAACCATTATATAAGCAAAGTGTTGCTTATATAATTCACTAAAATATAAAATGTTATTTTTAGACCATGTATTACAATAACGAAACCTATATTTATCAAAACGGTGCTTTTGTAAAAGCAGCCGATACCAAGATCGATTTGTACAGTCAATCATTGCATTATGGCTATGCTGTTTTTGAAGGAATTCGTTCCTATAAAACGTATTCTGGCGAAACAAAGATATTTAAGCCTGTAGAGCATTTTGAGCGACTAAAAATTTCAGCCCAGTCAATTAATCTACCTTACACATTTCAGACGCAAGCATTAATTGATGCTACTTATGAAGTATTAAAGCAAAACAATTTGCAAAACGCTTATATACGCCCATTGGTTTATGCTCCTGCTAACATGAGTTTTGCATTAAACACCGAATCATATATTGTTATTGAAGCTTGGGAAATGGCCCCTTTTTTGGGAGATAAATTATTGCGAGTAATGACTTCATCCTTTCAGCGCCCTAATCCTAAAGCTTTTAAAATTCATGCAAAAGCAACTGGGCATTATGTAAACTCTATTTTAGCTAGTCAAGAAGCTAAAAGTAAAAATTTTGATGAAGCTTTGCTATTAGATATCAATGATCATATAGCTGAAGGTCCTGGAGCAAATATTTTCTTTGAAAAAGATGGGGTATTGCATACTCCTGAATTAGGACATATATTACCAGGTATTACAAGGGCAACTGTTATTGAAATTTGCGAAGAGTTGCATTTACCATTTGTGGAAGGTACATATTCCATTAAACAATTAAAGCAAGCAGATTCAGCTTTTTTTTGCGGTACAGCTGCAGAAGTTATAGGATGGGAATCAATTGATAACACTCTATTTCCTAAGAGTTGGAAAAATTCTTTAGGAGCAATTATTCAACATAAATACAGTGAGTTAATTCACGAAAAAAAGTAACCTAAATAATGGAACTAAATAAATATAGTAAAACCATCACTCAAGATCCTACACAACCTGCTGCACAAGCAATGTTTTATGGTATTGGATTAACAGATGATGATCTTGCTAAAGCACAAGTTGGTGTGGTGAGTATGGGATATGATGGCAATACTTGTAATATGCATTTAAATGATTTAGCAAAAACTGTTAAGAAAAGTGTTTGGGAGAATGATTTAGTAGGACTAATTTTTAATACCATTGGAGTGAGTGATGGCATGGCTAATGGAACTGATGGTATGCGCTATTCATTGGTAAGTAGAGATGTTATAGCCGATTCAATCGAAGCCGTTTGCGGTGCGCAACATTACGACGCGTTAATTGCATTACCTGGTTGCGATAAAAATATGCCTGGTTCGTTAATTGCAATGGGCAGGTTAAATCGACCAGCAATAATGGTGTATGGCGGTACAATTGCGCCTGGTAATTATAATGGTGTTGACTTAAATATCGTTTCTGCATTTGAGGCATTGGGTCAAAAAATTGCTGGTCAAATAAGTGATACTGATTTTAGAGGAATTATACAGCATGCTTGTCCGGGTGCAGGTGCTTGCGGAGGAATGTATACAGCTAATACAATGGCTTCTGCTATTGAAGCATTGGGAATGAGCTTACCTTATTCTTCTTCTAATCCTGCATTAAGTGAAGAAAAGCAAAATGAATGTATCAACGCAGGTAAAGCAATTAAATTATTGTTGGAGAAAAACATCTGCCCTAAAGATATTATGACGCGAAAAGCATTTGAAAATGCAATTACAATGATCATGATTTTTGGCGGAAGTACCAATGCAGTATTGCATATTATTGCAATGGCAAAAAGTGTTGATGTTGTTATAACGCAGGATGACTTTCAAATCATTAGTGATCGTGTTCCTGTATTAGCAGATTTTAAACCCAGTGGAAAATATTTAATGCAAGACTTACATCAATATGGTGGAGTGCCTGCTGTTATGAAATATATTTTATCAAAAGGCTTACTTCATGGTGATTGTTTAACTGTAACAGGAAAAACACTAGCAGAAAATTTAGCCAATGTTCCTGACTTGGATTTTGATCAGCAAAAAATTATTCTTCCAATAGAATCTCCAGTTAAAGCTACTGGACATTTACAGATTTTATATGGCAACCTTGCAACAGGAGGAAGTGTTGCAAAAATCAGTGGAAAAGAAGGAGAATTATTTGAAGGTCCGGCTAGGGTTTTTGATGGTGAACAAGCATTAATTGAAGGAATTAATTCAGGAAAAATAAAAACTGGAGATGTTGTGGTAATAAGAAATGTAGGACCAAGAGGTGCGCCAGGTATGCCTGAAATGCTTAAACCTACTTCGGCAATTATTGGTGCAGGGTTAGGAAAATCAGTTGCTTTAATTACAGATGGAAGATTTAGCGGTGGAACACATGGTTTTGTTGTTGGGCATATAACTCCCGAAGCAGTTAATGGCGGGTTAATTGCATTAGTAGAAGACGATGATATCATTGAACTTAATGTTGCCACAAAAAAAATGACACTGAAAGTAAATGAAGAAATTATTGCAATAAGAAGATCAAAATGGGTTAAGCCAAAACCAAATGCTACAAAAGGATTATTGTTTAAATATGCTCAAAGCGTAAAAGATGCTTCTGAGGGATGTGTAACAGATGAAGCCTGAGCAAAAAATTAGTTGTATGAGTACAGTTATTGAAGAACAAAAACAAATTGATGGAAATAACATTTCACAAGAAGTGAAGTTGAAAGTACTATCTGGTTCCCAAGCTGTATTAGAAGCTTGTATTGCCGAAGGTATTGATACAATATTTGGTTATCCCGGTGGCGCCATCATGCCTATATATGATGCATTATATGATTACAATGATCAATTAAAACATATTCTAGTTCGCCATGAACAAGGTGGAATACATGCTGGACAAGGTTATGCAAGAACTAGTGGCAAAGTGGGTGTTGTATTTGCAACAAGTGGACCAGGTGCTACAAATTTAGTAACTGGTTTAGCTGATGCTATGATAGACAGTACTCCATTGGTTTGTATAACTGGACAGGTTTTTGCTCATTTGCTTGGAACAGATGCATTTCAGGAAACAGATGTAATTAATATAACTACTCCTATTACTAAGTGGAATTATCAAATAACAGACGCAACTGAAATTCCGCATGTGTTGGCAAAAGCTTTTTATATTGCTCGAACTGGAAGGCCTGGCCCAGTATTAATTGACATTACTAAGAATGCACAAATTCAACATTTTAATTACGAAGGATATATTAAATGCGAACATATACGAAGCTATAGACCAAAACCAATTATTCGTAAAGAATATATTGAGCAAGCTGCACAACTGATTAACAAAGCAAAAAAACCATTTGTAATTTTTGGACAAGGTGTGATACTTGGTAAAGCAGAAAAAGAATTTATTGCATTTATTGAAAAAGGTGGTTTGCCTGCTGCATGGACAATTCTCGGCTTAAGTGCATTGCCAACAAGTCATCTTCAAAACGTTGGTATGCTTGGAATGCACGGAAATTACGGCCCTAATGTACTTACCAATGAATGTGATGTATTAATTGCTATTGGAATGCGTTTTGATGATAGAGTTACTGGTAGATTAGATAAATATGCTAAGCAGGCTAAAATAATTCATTTAGATATTGATCCTTCAGAGATTGATAAAAACGTAAAGGCTGATGTTCCAGTATGGGGCGATTGTAAAGAAACATTGCCATTACTTACCAAATTAATCGAAGCCAAAAAACATGAAGAGTGGTTGGCAAAATTTAATGAGTATTCAAGACAAGAAAATGAAATTGTAATTAATGATGAACTGCATCCTCAATCTGGTGAACTTACCATGGGAGAAGTAATTCATTTACTAAATGAATTAACTAATGGAGAAGCTATTATTGTTTCCGATGTTGGTCAACACCAAATGGTTGCTTGCCGCTATGCAAAATTTAATCAATCAAAAAGCAATGTTACATCAGGTGGATTAGGAACAATGGGATTTGCATTGCCTGCTGCCATTGGAGCAAAATTCGGTGCAATGGATAGAACTGTAGTTGCAGTTATTGGAGATGGTGGTTTTCAAATGACATTGCAAGAAATGGGTACCATCATGCAAACCGAGATAAATATAAAAATTTTAATTCTAAATAATCGATTCTTAGGAATGGTTCGTCAATGGCAGCAACTATTTAACGACAAACGTTATTCTTTTGTAGATATCAAAAGTCCCGATTATGTTCAACTTGCAAAAGCATACGGTATTGAAGGAAATAGCGTAGACGACAGAACTTTATTATACCAAGCATTAAAAACAATGCTCGATCATGATGGATCTTATTTGTTGGAAGTAATGGTAGGTAAAGAAAACAATGTATTTCCAATGGTACCACAGGGATGTAGTGTTTCTGAAATCCGATTAAAATAAAATAGTATGAAAGCAGAATATACAGTAACCGTTTATACTGAAAATCAAGTTGGATTATTAAATAGAATTGCAATTATTTTTTCTAGAAGAAAAATTAATATCGAAAGCTTAAATGTATCACCTTCTGAGGCAGAGGGAATACATCGTTTTACAATTGTGATTAATGAAACAATTGAAGTTGTACGAAAACTCTGTAGACAAATTGAAAAACAAGTAGAAGTATTAAAAGCATATTATAATACCAATGACGAAATTATTTGGCAAGAAATGGCATTGTATAAAGTATCTACAGATGAAGTAGCAGAAAAATTGCAGGTAGAAAGATTACTCAGAGAATGTGGAGCTAGAGCTGTTGTTATTAGAAAAGACTATACCATTTTTGAAACAACGGGCCATAGAGAAGAAACCGATAAATTGGTAGAAGTATTAGCTCCTTTTGGATTAATAGAATTTGTAAGGAGCGCAAGAGTAGCTATTATCAAAGCCAGTAAAGGGTTCCATGAAAAGTTAAAAGAATTTGAAGCTATTGAACCCGCAGAAGAATTAATTGAAAATGAATTTTTAGATAAGGCTGGAGAAATTTTTACTATGTAAATAATGTTTAAAAAATAAAAGATGTCAAACTATTTCAACTCATTACCACTTCGCGAACAATTAAACCAATTAGGCGTATGTGAATTTATGGATCAATCAGCTTTTGCTGATGGTATAAACACATTGAAGGGTAAAAAATTAGTAATTGTAGGTTGTGGCGCTCAAGGGTTAAATCAGGGTCTTAATATGCGCGATGCTGGCTTAGATATTGCATATGCATTGCGCAAAGATGCAATAGACCAAAAGAGAGCTTCATGGCAAAATGCTACCGATAACGGTTTTGTTGTAGGTACTTATGAAGAATTAATTCCTTCTGCAGATTTAGTAATCAACCTTACTCCAGATAAACAACATACTGCCGTTGTAACTGCTATCATGCCCTTGATGAAACAAAATGCAACACTTTCTTATTCTCACGGTTTTAATATTGTGGAGGAAGGAATGCAAATACGAAAAGATATTACGGTAATTATGGTGGCGCCTAAATGCCCTGGCACTGAAGTGCGTGAAGAATACAAAAGAGGGTTTGGCGTACCTACATTAATTGCAGTCCATCCTGAGAATGACCCAGAAGGTAAAGGATGGGATTATGCAAAAGCTTATGCAGCAGCAACAGGCGGACATAGAGCTGGGGTATTAAAATCTTCTTTTGTTGCAGAAGTTAAATCCGATTTAATGGGGGAGCAGACTATACTTTGTGGCGTTTTGCAAACAGGTTCAATTGTATGTTTCGATAAAATGATTGAAAAGGGAATTGAAGCATCTTATGCTGCAAAGTTTATACAGCAAGGTTGGGAAGTAATTACAGAAGCTTTAAAGCAAGGTGGAATTACTGCAATGATGGATCGCCTGTCTAATCCAGCTAAATTAAAAGCGTTTGAATTATCAGAAGAATTAAAAGATATCATGCGACCTCTTTTTCAAAAGCATCAAGATGATATAATGAGTGGAGTATTTTCTTCTACCATGATGGAAGATTGGGCCAACGATGATAAAAATTTATTAACCTGGAGAGCTGCAACAGGAAATACAGCATTTGAAAAAACTGCACCAAGTACAATTAAAATTGCTGAGCAAGAATATTTCGATAACGGATTACTAATGGTAGCATTGGTAAGAGCAGGTGTTGAGTTGGCTTTTGAAACCATGGTTGAAGCTGGAATAAAAGAAGAGTCTGCCTACTATGAATCTTTGCATGAAACACCTTTAATTGCTAATACCATTGCACGTAAAAAATTATTTGAAATGAACAGGGTCATTTCTGATACTGCTGAATATGGTTGTTATTTATTTGATCATGCTTGTAAACCTTTATTGTCCAATTTTATGAAAAAAGTTGACACAGATGTGATTGGAAAAAATTTCAATGAAGGGAAAGATGCAAGTGTAGACAATAAAACATTAATTGCCGTAAATGCAGTTATTCGTTTTCACCCAGTAGAATTAATTGGCGAAGAGTTAAGGCAAGCAATGACCGATATGAAAACCATACTAACTAACACCTGATAATTGTATTATGGAAAATGTAGCTACGCAAAATTCATTGTGCTTTGGGTTAGATGTTAATGGAGCAGAAAAGCGATTAAAACATATTGTTACTCATACACCACTTACATACAATCATAATCTTTCTAAAAAATATCAATCACGTATTTTTTTAAAGAGAGAAGATCTTCAAATAGTGCGATCCTATAAATTACGCGGAGCATATAATATGCTTAGTAGTTTGCCTATTGAGCAATTAAAAAAGGGAGTTGTATGTGCCAGTGCGGGTAATCATGCGCAAGGATTTGCTTACAGTTGCAATAAACTCAATATAAAAGGGGTAGTATTTATGCCCATCATTACCCCTAATCAAAAAGTTACCCAAACAAAAATGTTTGGTGATGGATCTATTGATATAAAATTAGTTGGCGATACTTTTGATGACTGTGCAGATGCAGCTAAAGAATTTACAGAACTTAATGGGATGACATTTATTCCACCATTTGATGATATTAAAATAATTGAAGGGCAAGCAACTGTTGGCTTAGAAATATTAGCTGATTTACCTCATGCTGATTTTATTTTTGCTCCTGTAGGTGGTGGTGGCTTATCTGCAGGGGTTGGTGCTTATTATAAAACTTGGTCGAGACAAACTAAAATTATTGGAGTTGAACCCGAGGGAGCGCCCTCTATGTATGAAGCCTTGAAAGTAGGCCATCCTGTAACGCTAGATAATATAGAACGATTTGTAGATGGGGCTTCTGTAAAGCGAGTTGGCGATATCCCATTTGCTATTTGTAAACAAGTATTGGATGATATGCATTTAGTAAATGAAGGTAAAATTTGTACAACTATTTTAAAATTATACAATGAAGATGCCATTGTTGTAGAACCAGCAGGGGCTTTGTCAATTGCAGTTTTAGATGATTACGCAGAAGTAATTAAAGGTAAAACTGTGGTTTGTATAGTTAGTGGTAGCAATAATGATATTGATAGAATGCAAGAGATAAAAGAAAGATCTTTACAATATGAAGGACTTAAACATTATTTTTTAATCAGATTTGCTCAACGACCTGGTGCATTAAAAGAATTTGTGAATCATGTATTAGGTCCATCTGATGATATTACTCGGTTTGAATACATACAAAAGCACAATAAAGAAAGTGGACCAGCGCTTGTTGGAATTGAGTTATTGGAAAGTGGCGATTATGCTACATTAATTGCCAATATGAAAAAGTTTAATGTAAACTATACACCAATACTTCAAAACGATAATGCATTTGGTTACCTTATTTAGTGGGAGATATAAATAATTTTTTATTAAAAGAAATATAAGTTATTGAATTATGCAAGTGTTAAAATTTGGTGGAAGTTCTGTTGCAAATGCAGATAATATTAATAAAGTTGTAGCAATAGTTACTAAGGCAATTGAAAAAGAGCCTGTTATATTGGTGGTTTCTGCATTAGGTGGCATCACCGACCAGTTAATTCATACTGGTTCGCTTGCAGCAGCAGGAAATGAATTATATAAATCAGCATTAAGTACAATTGAACATAAACACTTGGATGCAGTAAGATTATTATTACCCATTCAAGAACAAAGTGCTACACTAAGTTGGGTAAAACAAAAACTCAATAAATTAGAAAGCTTATGCGATGGCATTTTTTTACTAGGCGAATTATCGCCTCGAATAAAAGATCGACTAGTGAGTTATGGAGAAATGCTTTCCTCCTATATTATTTCTTCAAAGTTTGCATCAATTGGAATTAATCAACAGTGGATTGATGCTAGAAATTTAATCAATACCAATGATCAATATGGCAATGCAGCTGTAAATTTTGATAAAACAGATAAAGCAATTGTCAATTATTTTGCCGAAAATGTATTTAAGCTATATGTAGTTCCGGGTTTTATAGCATCTAACGACAAAAAATATACTACTACATTAGGCCGTGGAGGCTCTGATTACACTGGAGCAATTTTTGCAGCAGCTCTAAACACAGCCAGCTTAGAAATATGGACAGACGTTAGTGGTATGATGACGGCTGACCCTCGTTTAGTGCAGCATGTGAAAAATATCGAAAGAATATCTTATCAAGAAGCGATGGAGCTTTCGCATTTTGGTGCAAAAATTATTTATCCGCCTACCATTCAACCAGTAATGAAAAAAAATATTCCTGTATGGATTAAAAATACATTTAAGCCAGAAGATATTGGAACCATCATTGAAGAAAAAGTTATTGAAGACAAAGAAATTATTCGTGGAATTTCAAGTATCAACTCTATAAGTTTATTGAGTTTAGAGGGTAGTGGCATGGTAGGAATTCCTGGTTTTTCTAAAAGATTATTTGAAACACTTGCAGGGAAAAATATTAATGTAATATTAATTACTCAAAGCTCATCAGAACATTCTATTTGTGTAGGCATTAGTGAAACTGATAGTGTAATTGCACAAAATGCAATTGATGCTGCTTTTGCTTATGAAATTGAAACAGGTAAAGTAGATCCTGTAAAAGTAGAATATGGGCTAAGTATTGTTGCTGTTGTTGGCGAACAAATGAAAAGTCACCC
>JAYVRC010000142.1:0-2516 GCA_043776615.1 Sphingobacteriia bacterium | reverse complement strand
CTAAATAATAAAGAGTCTCTAGTTTCTCTTGTTTAATTTTAAGTTCGCGGGCCCCTTTTGGGGCCCGCTTTTTGTTATAAATGTTCGGTAACTTTAATTAATAAATAAATTCAATGATTGCTAGAATTAGTGTTTTAATAGTTTCTATTGTTTGTGTAAACCTTCCATTAATAGCCCAAAATGAAATTGGCAAAAGTTTTGGTAAATGGGATAACCAGATATTTATTAAAGACGTTAACGGCAGGCCAGTAGCTGCAAAATATATAGATGTTGAAGGCACACCCTATTTTATTAAAGATTTTAAATTTGGCACTATTGAACTTAAAAATGGCAGGAAATTTATTGATGTTCCACTAAAATTAGATTTAGTAATGCATGAAATAACTTTTCTTTCGCCCAACAAAGAAGAAGGAATTATAGGAAGTGATTTTGTAAAAGGTCTTACACTAATTGATACCTCTGAAATAGGAATAAAACACTATTTATTTCGTGCAGGATTGCCAGCTATAGATAGCCATAAGGCAAATGAATTTTGTATGATAATAGCTGATGGTAAAATTGCATTGGTAAAATCAATGGTTAAAAAAATTGATACACGTAAGAATGAATTATCTGGAGAAATAGTAAAAGATTTTGCGCTCTCAGAAGACTATTTTATATTTCAGAATGGAGAAATAGCTAGATTTAAACGCGATAAAGAATCTGTTCTTCAAGTTCTATATAAAAAAAGAGACAAAGTAGAAACCTTCATCAAAGAAAACAAGGGGTCATTTAAAAATGAAGACTATCTAGCTTCAATTTTCAACTTTTACAATAGCTTATAGTTTTATCTCCTCTTCATGTTCATTGAAAAAGCGAAATTCAATAATATGATAATTCGTGTTTTGACTGATCTTAATCTTGGTCTTAAATTTCTTACTCCACTTCTTAACAATATTAGTAAAGAACCCTTTTGTTAAATGCGAATAAACAATTGGATGTACTGTTAATGTTAAGTTTTTATGTGCATGAGAAGTTAGATAATACAAACGTTTTTCAATTTCGTCTTCTAACAATAATGTGGAAGTAATTTTACCAGTACCATTGCAAACTGGACAATCTTCAGAAGTGTTGATGTTTACTTCAGGGCGCATTCGCTGACGCGTAATTTGCATTAAACCAAATTTTGAAATTGGTAATACAGCATGTTTTGCTCTGTCGGTTTTCATAAAACCTTCCATCGCTTCCTGTACTTTTCTTTTATTATCTGGTAATTTCATATCTATGAAATCTACCACAATAATTCCACCAATATCTCTTAAACGTAATTGGCGAGATATCTCTTCAGCCGCTTCCATATTGGTTTGTAGTGCATTTTCTTCCTGATTATTGCTTACACTTTTGTATCCGCTATTTACATCTACTACATGAAGGGCTTCTGTATGTTCAATTATTAAATAAGCACCACTAGGTAAATTTACGGTTTTGCCAAAAGATGATTTTACTTGTTTTGTAATTCCGTAATGATCAAAAATAGGTAAGCCATTACCTTGGTATAAACTTACTATATCTGTTTTATCGGGCGCTATTCGCTGTATATAGTTTTGAGTTATGGTAAATAGACCTTTATCGTTTACAACTACTTTATTAAAGTCTGCACTTAATAAATCTCTTAGAATACTAGTGGTTTTTGTTTCTTCACTTAAAATACGAATAGGAGCAACTGCATCTTTTAATTTTTCTTGAATATTTTTCCAGTTTTCTGTAATGCTCAATAAATCTTGATGCAATTCTGCAGTACTTTTTCCTTCAGCGGCAGTTCTTACAATGATGCCAAAATTTTTAGGTCGTATTGCCTCTACAATTTTTTGTAAACGCTTACGCTCTTCTGAAGAATGAATTTTTTTAGAAACAGCAACAATTTCGTTAAATGGAGTAACCACAACAAACCGGCCCGGTAAAGAAATTTCGCAACTTAATCTAGGCCCCTTAGCAGCAATTGGTTCTTTTAAAATTTGTACCAACACACTGGGCTTACCATTTAATACTTCATTAATTTTTCCGGTTTTTACTATTTCTGGTTCTATTTGAAACTTAGCAAAATCAAATCCCTTCGGCTCTTTGTCATTCATGGCCATTTGGGTGAACTTAATGATCGACTTTACATAGGGACTTAAATCCGTATAATGCAGAAATGCATCTTTTTCAAAGCCAACATCAATGAATGCAGCGTTTAAACCGGGTATTAATTTCTTTACTTTACCTAAGTAAAGATCACCAACTGCAAAATTCATGTCGGTGTTTTCATTATGTAATTCCACCAGTTTTTTATCTTCCAAAAAAGCTATTTCAACACCGGTTGGGGCTGCGTTTATAATCAGTTCTTTGTTCACTATGGCAACTTTAAAATATAATTTCACTATCCCAATTGCGGGAAATGATTATCTACTTACGCTATAAATCATCGCTGTAAAGAAGGAGAGGAAAGAAGTAAAGTTGCAGCTAGTAAAGGATTCAGCGATAGAATGCAGATAAGT
>JAYVRC010000141.1:0-2521 GCA_043776615.1 Sphingobacteriia bacterium | reverse complement strand
ATATTTTAGCTAATGGCGCTGAAAAAACTGATCGAACAGGTACTGGTACAAAAAGCTGCTTTGGTTACCAAATGCGATTTAATTTAGCAGAAGGGTTTCCATTAGTGACTACCAAAAAATTGCATGTAAAAAGTATTATTTACGAATTATTGTGGTTCTTAAAAGGAGATACTAATATCAAATACCTGAATGATAATGGAGTTAATATCTGGAATGAGTGGGCTGATTCAAATGGAGATCTTGGTCCAGTATATGGCAAACAATGGAGAAGCTGGGAAGGAGCCGATGGAAAAGTGATCGACCAGATTACCGATGTGATTAATCAATTAAAATCCAATCCGGATAGTAGAAGGATGATTATAAGTGCTTGGAATGTAGCAGAGTTGCCTAAAATGGCACTTATGCCCTGCCATAGTTTATTCCAGTTTTATGTGGCCAATGGCAAATTGAGTTGCCAATTATATCAACGAAGTGCAGATGTTTTTTTAGGGGTGCCTTTTAATATTGCTTCTTATGCTTTGTTAACTATGATGTTGGCGCAAGTTTGTGATTTAGAATATGGAGATTTTGTACATAGTTTTGGAGATGTGCATATTTACAATAATCATTTAGAGCAAGTGAACTTGCAATTGAGCAGGCCGTTTTTTGAGCTCCCTACAATGAAATTAAATCCTGCTATCAATAATATTTTTGATTTTAACTTTGAAGACTTTACGCTAGAAAATTATCAATACCACCCTGCAATTAAAGCACCCGTGGCAGTATAATAATTAATCGAAATTTTTGAAGAACTAAAGTGCTTAATTTATTGAATATGCAAATATCTCTTATAGTAGCAGCTTCCACCAATAATGCAATTGGCAAGAACAATCAATTACTCTGGCATTTACCTAACGATATGAAGTTTTTTAAAAATACTACTTGGGCTATGCCAATTATCATGGGTAGAAAAACATTCGAATCATTAGCTGGCAAACCATTAAATGGTAGATTGAATATTGTAATTACTAAACAAGATGGAATTACATTTGAAGGAGTTTCAGTAGTTAATTCGCTTGAAAGTGCAATAGAAATTGTAGCAAGGAATGATTATAAAGAAGCATTTGTTATTGGAGGTGGAGAAATATACAAAGCAGCTATGCCAATTGCTAATAAAATATACTTAACAAGAGTTGATATAATTATTGATGCTGATACATTTTTTCCCGAGCTTAATCCTAATTTTTGGACATTGGCTAATGAAGAAGAACATGCTGCAGATGCTAAACATCAATACAATTATCGGTTTCAAATTTGGGATAAGAAAGTATAATTAATTTTATGGATTTTTTCCCATTGATATATATTTTTCTACAACTAGTTTTAATCACAATTTCTTTGTTGTCAAAGAACCTTAATAAGGAATATATTATTAATATTGTTACTACTTTAAATTTGGTTCTCTTCATTAATGGCCTTTATTTAATAAGGCTATTAATTGGATTGATTCAATTTTTTCGACCAATTTTAAGAGAATCTAATGATATGCATTTTTCTACTAGTATTTTTGTGGAACCAACCTTGCGACTTGCTGGAATGGTATTCTTGCCTTTTTTATTTTTAATTCCAATGGTAAGAAAAAATAGTAGTACAACACTATTAATGTGTATTTATATAGTTTTTAATTACACCCCCAATTACATTAGTGAACTTGATACATTACTAAAGTGCTTTTTTTGCATCAGTTTATTTGCTTTTACTTATTCTGTACTTTGGCTATTTCAAAAATTACCATCTCAATCAATTACTGAATAATGTATACACCCATTCAACTTGCTGTAAAGTACATTCAATATTATTTATTCGCAGAGAATGGAAAAGGTCATGGAATTCATTCACCCTTTGTATATGATTTAATTACTAAAGTATTGAATGATGACAGAGAATTCTATTCTTTTCAACCAATTGAGGATTGCAGGAAAATGTTGATGAATAATAAAGCTGAAATTACAATTCAAGATTTTGGGGCTGGTTCTAGAGTTGAAAAATCTTCTGTAAGATCAATTGCTGCTATTGCAACTACTTCATTAAAATCTAAAAAATATGGCCAATTATTATTTAGATTGGTCGATTATTTTTCTCCTAATACAATTCTTGAATTAGGTGCTTCTTTAGGAATAACAAGCGCCTATCTTGCTACTGCAAATAGCAATGCCAAATTAATTACAATGGAAGGGTCAACTACCATTGCAGCAATCGCAGCAGCTAATTTTGAAAAACTTGGTATAAATAATGCTACGATTATTACTGGAAATTTTGATGACACCTTGGCTAAGACACTTGAAAGTATTGAACTAATTAATTTTGCTTTTTTAGATGGAAATCATCGATATGAACCAACCATTCGATATTTTGAACAAGTTTTTCGAAAATCTGATGAGCACACGGTAATTATATTGGATGATATTCATTGGAGTAAGGAAATGGAAACTGCTTGGGATGAAGTAAAAAAACATTATGCAGTTACTTTAACAATTGATTT
>JAYVRC010000140.1:0-2530 GCA_043776615.1 Sphingobacteriia bacterium | reverse complement strand
ATTGTACGTTGGTTATCAAATATATACGTTGTTTAGATACAAATCGAATTTGTTTCGCAGTTCCTATCAACAAGTTTTTGACAGAATAATGATTTTTTAGCTAATACCAACTAGTTGGTATATATGGCAATACAAATAATGTTAATTTATACTATTTTCAATATGTTTCAAGCATCATTTTGGTTTAATTGAGTATCTTTGTATATTATTGTTTTGACGAATTATATCATGTTTTTTTTAATTAAAAAAAATATAAAACATATTCTAGCTGCTGGTTTATTAATTGGCTTAATACCTACTATTGCTTTTTCTCAAACAATCTACTATTCCAAAGCAACTGGAAATGCTGATTTAACAGCTACTTGGGGAATTTTTCCAGATGGTAGTGGAACAAATCCTACAAATTTTACAAGCGGCGATGTTTTCATTGTTAGAAATGGAAGCTCATTAACAACTGGCGCAGCTTTTACCATTGATGATGCTGGTTCTCCAGGTGGTGGGCAACTCATCATTAACAATGGTGGCTTATTAACAGCTGGCCATGTAATTACTTTTTCTGGTATTGAAACTCTTTTTCAAATTGATGCTGGCGGAAGATATGTTCATAATATTAGTTCTAATTTAGGTTTGACAAGCAGTATCATTCGTTCTGCTGCTTCAACCAATTTTGATGCAAATTCTACTTTTGAAATTAGTGAATCAGGGACACATACCGGCACAGGTGGTGTAAGTTTTGGAAATTTTACAGTGAGCGGTTCAAGTAAGATTGTTGCCTTCAGAACAAATGCAACAGTGAATATACAATCTATATTAACAATTGCCATCACTTGTACATTACATTTACGGGTCACTAGCTCAATTCTTGGAGGACCATCTTCTACTGCTGGTTCTGGCATTTTAAGAATTAGTAGTACAAATCCCAATAATATTTCAACTGGTAAAACTTGGAACTTTACAGTGAATATTGATAGTTCAGCCAGTCAAACTATTCAAGGAGGCACTTATAGTACTTTGGACGCAACTCCCACCAGTGGAAGCGGAAATAGAACAATTGGTACTGGGTCAAATGTAATAATTTCTGGCACTTTTACCCCAGGTGGTGGAACATATACAATTGGAACTGGTTCTACATTTGACTACAGTGCCAACGGCAGTTTAACAATTCCAACACTTCCTTACCAAAACCTTACCATTAGAGGAACTGGAACAAAAACAATTAGTGCTCCACTCACTGTTACTGGTACTTTAAATATCATAAGTGCTAGTGGTTTTTTAAATTTAAATGGACAAACTTTAACCCTTAATGGAGATGCTACACTAACTAATGGTAAACTTATTGGTTCTGCAACTTCCAGTTTAACAATTGGAGGCGCAAGTGGGGCTAATGCTAGTATTGGTTTCAGCCAAACGGGTTCCAATAATCAACTTCATACATTAACAATTAATAGAACCACAGGTGGAGGTGCTATACTACAAGACGACGTAAATATTATCAATCGTTTAGTTTTAACAAGTGGGAATTTAAATACCAATAATCAAACATTGGGTTTATTATCTACTTCATTTGATAATACTGCAAGAGTAGATCAGGTTGGATCTGGCGCAAGTATTAGTTATGGCACTCCTGAATTAGGTGGTGGTTTTCGTGTTGAAAGATATATTCCGAAAGTTAATCCTTCAGGATCTAGAAGTTACAGAGACCTTACTCCAACAGTTTATAGTTTTGCTAGTTTTATTTTAACCAACTGGCAAGAAGGTGGAGCTTCTCCCGCAGGCTATGGCACTCATATAACTGGAGTTAAAGGTGGTGCAGGAGTTGACCCATCTACAGGGTTAGATATTACTCAAACTGGAAATGCTTCCATGTTTACTTATAATGGATCTAGCTTTCCAACAGTTACCAATACAGCTTCAACGCGTCTTGATCCTTATAGAGGTTACAGAATATTAATTCGTGGTGATAGAAATGTAAATCTTTATACTATTCCAACTCCTACTACCATGAATGTTGCTACAACTTTAAGGGCAACAGGAAAACTAATTTATGGTGATGTTACTTATTCTACAAGTGGTGTATCCAATGGAGTGTATGGTTCTTCTTATGCTTTAAATAGTTCAAGCACAACAGGCTTTAGTTTAATTGGCAATCCGTATGCCGCTCCAGTAAGATGGGATTCAATTTTAGCTAATCCTCTAACTACTAACATTCAAAATACTTACTGGTATTTTGATCCTCAACAAGGCATTAACGGAACATACGCAACAGTAATAAAAATTGGATCATCATCAAATCCCAATGGATCCACCTTTACAACAAGTAATGGAATTGGCAATTCAGGAAACCTTATACAACCCGGACAAGCAATGTTTGTAAGAAACGATAACAGTATTAGTCCGAGGGTACAAATAAGAGAGAGTAATAAAGATGTTAGCAGTAGTGCTCTAAATGTTTTTAGCATCCCTATTACCCTACCAACTCCTCCCAATAAATTAGGAATGATTTTGCAAAAGTATGTTGCAACTCGTGGTG
>JAYVRC010000139.1:0-2546 GCA_043776615.1 Sphingobacteriia bacterium | reverse complement strand
TTGATGTTGAATTAATAGAAGCTCGTTTACAGACCAATAAAGAAATATCTAGCATTATTAACCTAACAGTAACAGATTATAATTATTCTGATTTAATACTGATAGGTAAAACAGATAATCATGGTATTATTAAAGGTCGTAGCTATGTTATTGACAATTGGGTATTTATAGGATACAATCCTAAACAAACGTTGACCAGTAATAATGGAGTAGTAATCAGTTATGCTTATTGCACTGCTAGTGAGATATTTAATTATTTTATTGTATCTCCTAAGCCTGAATTTACTGAAAGATACAAAGACTTAATTTTACTTAAAAATACTGTTGGAATACCTAGCAAAAACTTCATGAAAAAGCTAAAAGTTCTCTTAATTGAGAAACTTTTTCGCATGAGAAACGTAAACAAGCTAAAGATCCCCGCACAATTTGTTAAGAATAAATCACTAGAAATAGATAAGTATGCTGTTGCTTACTTTTTTCTTGCTAATGAAAGTTCTATGTACACGAATAAAGATTTTAATTATGGCTTGAGTGACAGAATGGCTATATACAAATCTTTAGAGTTATCGGATAAATGTCAGTTAAAAAAAGTAGCAGAAACTAAGCTAGTAATTGATGAATTACCGTTCACTTGCTAAATAAATTTCAATAAAACTATTGACAAACGGTGTTGTATGTTGTATATTTGCAACCCGAAATAAAATGAACAAGGGTTTATAGTAGTAAAAGCAAACCTGAAACCCTGCGACTATTCTAGTCAAGACCCGAAAGTTACTGTATTCAGTAATAAGTTAAGCAGTTAGGCTTTTAAATTAATACGAATTAACCTAAAAACAATTGATGAATAAAGAACAACTATTATTAAGTGAAATTACAGTATTTCAGAAATATGCTAAGTATATACCAGCCTTAAACAGGAGAGAAACCTGGGCAGAGATTGTTGGTCGTTACTTGTTTATGATGAAACAAAAATATCCTCAATTATCAGAAGCTATTGATAAAGCTGGTAAACATATTTTAGATAAAAAAGTATTACCGTCAATGAGAGCTTTGCAATTTGCTGGCCCTGCTATTGAAAGAAACCCTGCAAGAATATATAATTGTTGTTTCTTGCCTATAGACGATTACAGAAGTTTTAGTGAAACTATGTTTTTGTTGCTAGGTGGTACAGGTGTGGGGTATTCAGTACAAAATCATCACATAGATAAATTACCAGAAATTAAAATTCCTACTAAAGAACGTAGATTCCTTATTGGAGATTCTATTGAAGGATGGGCCGATGCGGTTAAAGCATTAATAAAAGCTTATTTGGTAGGTGGTAGTTTACCCAGATTTGATTATTCTGATATTAGAAACAAAGGAGTAAGACTTATTACTGCAGGTGGTAAAGCACCTGGTCCTGAGCCGTTGAAATTGTGTCTAGCACACATTCACTCAATACTTGCGTCTAAGAAAACAGGTGAGAAGTTAAGACCTATTGAAGCACATGATATACAATGTCATATAGCTAATGCTGTACTAGCTGGAGGTATCAGAAGAGCAGCTATGATTAGTCTGTTTAGTTTTGATGACAACGAGATGCTGACTTGCAAGTTTGGCAACTGGTGGGAACTTAACGAGCAGCGTGGTAGATCTAATAATAGTGCAGTAATTCTTAGATCACGTATTACAGAAAGTGAATTTCTTGATTTATGGAAAAAGATAGAAGCTAGTAATGCAGGTGAACCTGGTATTTATTTTAGTAATAATAGTGACTGGGGTACTAATCCTTGTGCTGAAATTGCTTTAAGACCGTATCAGTTTTGTAATCTATGTGAAATTAACGTTAGTGATATCGTTGATGAACAAGATTTATATGACAGAGCTTGTTCTGCTGCTTTTTTTGGTACACTACAAGCAGGATTTACTGATTTTCATTATTTAAGAGAAATCTGGAAGCGTAATACTGAAAAAGATGATCTTATTGGTGTAGGTATGACTGGTATTGCATCAAGTTCAATTGAAAAATATGATCTGGTAAAACTAGCAGAATATGTTAAAGATATTAATGATGAAATAGCAGATCTTATTGGTATTAATCCTGCAGCACGTACAACAACAATTAAACCATCAGGCACAACATCATGTGTACTTGGTACATCAAGTGGTATTCATGCTTGGCATAATGATTTTTATATCCGTAGAATGAGGATTAATAAGTCAGAAGACTTATATAAATATCTTGTTAAAGCTGCACCTGGTGTGATCAAAGATGAATTCTTTAATCCAACTATGACTGCAGTAATTGAGATCCCTCAACGAGCCCCTAATGGTGCTAAACTGCGTACAGAGAATGTATTTAGTATGTTAGAACGTACCATGAAGTATAATCTTAACTGGGTTAAACAGGGTCACGTCAAAGGTGATAATACAAATAACGTATCAGCTACAGCATCAATTAAACCAGATGAATGGAATAGTGTTGGTGAGTGGCTTTGGAATAGACGTAATGAGTTTAATGGTATGAGTGTATTACCTATGGATAATGGGTCATATGTACAAGCTCC